>CAJYKO010000067.1 GCA_913775215.1 uncultured Devosia sp.
CGCTCGATGTCACGAGCCTCAGTCCCGTTGAGGGAGCAGGAAAAATCGCAGACTGGCTGGCGATGATCAGGCCGACTGCCTGAGGTCTATCGGCGGGCTGTCATAGGCGTGCATGACGACGGCGCGATTGCGACCCGAATGCTTGGCGCCATAAAGCCGCTGGTCGGCAATGCGGAACAAGTCGGTAAAACTTGCGGCCCCCGCAAAGACTGCGCCGCCAATGCTGACTGTCAGCACATGCGGTTTGCCGCGTGGGGCGAAATGGGCGAGTTGAACGGCGCGGCGAATTCGCTCTGCCATGATTTCGGTTTGCCTCTGGTCGAGCCCCGGCAGATAGACGCCAAACTCTTCGCCGCCCATGCGACCGATCAGATCGCCCGGCCGCAAGACGGCGCGAATGGCGCGCGACAGGATCGTCAGCGCCTCGTCGCCAGCATCATGGCCGTGGAGATCATTGATGGCCTTGAAGTTATCGGCATCGATAATGAGCAGGGCGCCTGCCAGCGGGCCTTCTTCCTCGAGCAGGTGTGTTTCGACCTTGGCGGTGAACGCGCCACGATTGAGGCAGGCCGTCAGGCTATCGGTGCGCGCTACAAGCCCAAGCCGGCGATTGATGACCGCCAGCGTGCGCATGCGCAGCGAGAGGTAGAGAAAGAGCGGCACACCAAGCATGACGGGCAAGACGATGCCGGCAGTGACCCCGCGCCGCAGCGCTTCCTCTCCCATGTTGGAAAAGACCACGGCATTGTAGATCACTGACACGATGACACATGCCAGCGGCCCGAAGATCGTCCACTTGGCGATGCTCGACCAACTGTGCATGGAATGGATCGTGCGCGGTGACAACATGCTGGCAACCTTTAACTCGAGTGAGAGGAGGGGCAGTGGTGGTCAGACAGCTCGTGTTAAGGGCGACACGATCCGGTGGGCATTTCGTCAGATCATCAAGTGCTGACGTTGCCATATCGAGTTGGGCTTGGACGGATCGCGTGTGTTGAAGAAGCAGTGAGGGAAAAGCTGGATATCATCTTGTGCAGCTATGCTGACGGCCGACATCAATGTCGTTTGGCATATTTTCATCCACGCTCTGTCGAACGTGGGTTCAAGCCCCGTCATCATGCAAATCATTCCTGCGTCCCTGGGGTAAACTACGACCGGGTTTGTGAATTCCTGGTTTCGTATTTAGGTAAATTTTGAACTATCGCCCCCCCCCTGCACACAACGGGGTTTCTGGTTTGTTCACTTTGTTCTTGGTAGGGTGGGGGAAACTGCTAGAAGGACGCTCATGAGCAAACCCGTGCGAATCATCGGCATCGATCCCGGCCTCAGGCGTTGCGGCTGGGGCATTGTCGATGCGCTCGACAATCGTCTCACATTTGTCGCGGCCGGTACGGTGACCCCGCCTATCGATGGCATGCTGGCCGATCGCCTCGCCATGCTGGCGGCTGGGCTCAAGGACGTTCTCGTCCAATTCGATCCGATCGAAGCCGCAGTCGAAGAAACCTTTGTCAATGCCGGCCCGCGTTCCGCCCTCATCCTTGGCCAGGCGCGCGGTGTGGCACTGGTCACACCGGCCCAGTGTGGTCTCTACGTTGCCGAATATGCAACGAACCTCGTCAAGAAGTCGGTGGTCGGAACAGGCCATGCCGACAAAAAACAGGTGGAACTGATGGTGCGGACGCTGCTGCCCACGGCCAATTTCAAAGGCGCCGACGCCGCCGACGCGCTGGCCGTCGCCATTTGTCACGCGCATCACCGCGTGTCCCTCAAGCGCATGGGAGCGCTCGCATGATCGGCAAGCTCAAGGGACTCGTCGACAGTTTTGGCGATGACTGGGTTCTTATTGACTGCGGCGGCGTGTGCTACGAAGTGCACTGCTCGACGCGCACGCTGCAATCTCTGCCACGCGTCGGCGAATCTGCGGTGGTCTTCATTGAGACAATCCTCCGCGAAGATCTGATCCGGCTGTTCGGCTTCGCGTCGGAAGCGGAAAAATCCTGGTTTCTGCTTCTGACTACAGTGCAGGGTGTCGGAGCCCGCGTCGCACTCGCCATTCTCTCGGTGCTGTCGCCATCCGAACTTTCAAGCGCCATCGCGCTTCAGGATAAGGCCATGGTCGGTCGCGCCAATGGCGTTGGTCCGAAACTCGCCGTGCGTATCGTCACCGAACTCAAGGGCAAGGTCCCCGCCATCGGCGGAATCGATGCCGGAACGCTCGGTCTTCAGACCGCGCTCGGCGAAGGCGTGGCCAAATCCAATGTCGCCGATGCCGTTTCGGCCCTTACAAACCTCGGCTATTCCAGCGCCCAGGCGTCGGCCGCGCTCGCCCGTGTGGTGGCCAAGGAGGGTGAGGATGCGGCGACGGAGAAGCTTATCCGGCTGGGCTTGCGTGAACTAAGCCAGTAATCCTTGTTTGAGGCGCAATTCCTTACTATTCTTGAAATGTAAGGAATTTGGAGCATCCAGATGGGCGTTCAGCAGAGGTTGGTAGGCCGGTCTGTGGCAACCAGCAAAGGTCAGACGACAATTCCCAAATCGCTTCGCGACGCCGTTGGCATCAAAGACGGCACGCCTCTGACTTGGATTTTGGAGGATGGAGCAATTCGCGTTGTGGCCAAGACTCTCAATGCCGCCGATCTCGCCGGTTTTCTCGGACCGCCGCCAAGCGGCGTCAGTCTGACTATTGAAGAGATGGACGATGCGATCGCCGAAGCCGTTATGGATCGTTTCGATCGGGCTACGAAACGGTGATTGCGCTCGATACGAACGTTTTGGCCCGCCTGCTGGTCGGTGACGACAAGGCGCAAGCGGTTTTGGCGGAACAATTCATTCGTCGGCACACAGCGGAAAATCCAATCTTTGTCGGGCGCGAAGTCATTCTCGAACTCATATGGTTGCTCATGTCGCGGTATAAGTATCCGCTGGAGGTTGTCCGTCAGGCTTTGGACAGATTGTTCATGAGCGCAAACTTGGAGATCGAGGAAGAGGACGCGATAAAGACGGCTTTATATCTGGCTGAGCAAACCGGAGCCGATATTGCCGATGCCGTCATCGCTACGATCGCTCTTCAGCGCGGCTGCACAAAGACAATGACCTTCGACAAAGACGCTGCCAAACGCATACCCGGAATGGAACTTCTCGCGTGACCGATCTTACGTCTCCTTCTGCCGAGCGCGATGGTTCGCTGGATGTCGCCCTGCGCCCGTCCGGGTTTTCCGATTTCGTCGGGCAGGCCGATGCGCGGGCTAATCTTGAAGTCTTCATCGAGGCAGCCAAGAAGCGCGGCACGGCGCTTGACCACGTCCTTTTCGTGGGGCCGCCAGGTCTTGGCAAGACGACGCTCGCGCAGATTATCGCCAAGGAATTGGGCGTCGGCTTTCGCGCCACGTCTGGCCCGGTCATTGCCAAGGCCGGCGATCTCGCCGCGCTCCTGACCAATCTCGAAGAGCGCGATGTGCTTTTCATCGACGAAATTCACCGCCTCAATCCGGCGATCGAAGAAGTCCTCTATCCCGCGATGGAAGATTTTCAGCTCGATCTTATTATCGGCGAGGGGCCGGCCGCCCGCTCGGTGCGTATCGATCTGGCTAAATTCACGCTGGTTGGCGCTACGACGCGCGCTGGGCTCCTGACCACGCCCTTGCGCGATCGTTTCGGCATCCCAGTACGGCTCAATTTTTATACGCCACAGGAACTGGTCAAGATCGTCACCCGCGGCGCGCGACTCATGGGTACGCCCATGTCTGCCGATGGTGCGCTTGAAATCGCCCGCCGATCGCGCGGCACGCCGCGTATTGCCGGCCGGCTCTTGCGCCGCGTCATTGATTTTGCCCTCGTCGAAGGTGCCCCCGAGGTCAACAGCACGCTCGCGGACAAAGCCCTGCTGCGCCTCGATGTCGATGCGCGCGGGCTAGATCAACTGGATAGGCGCTACCTCAATACCATCGTCGACTTTTATGGCGGCGGTCCCGTCGGTATCGAGACGATCGCCGCTGCCCTCAGCGAACCGCGCGATGCGATCGAGGAAATCGTCGAGCCCTATCTTCTTCAGCAAGGTTTTATCCAGCGTACCCCACGCGGCCGCATGCTCACCGCCATCGCTTTCCAGCACCTCGGCAAGTCAGTGCCGCAGGGTTTTGTGGGGATGCAGCAAAGCCTTTTCGAGGAAGCCGGGGGCGAAGACTGATGGTCGCGCTGCTGCGGCGCCTCTTTCACATTTTCGGTGCCCATAGCTGGATCGGCGAGCCCGGTCTTGTGGTCCGGCACTATGCGCCCAAGCCCGAAACCTGGCCGCAGGATCTGCATCTGCGCATTGCCGTACTCAGCGATTTTCACATCGCCGAGCCCTGGACGGGTCTTGCGGCACTCGAAACCATCGTCCAGAAAACCAATGCTCTTGAACCCGACATCATCCTCCTTGTCGGCGATTTCGAGGAAGGCCCGCGGTTCAGCAGGCATCTCCAGCCCTCCGAATGGGCGCCGGTGCTGGCCAAACTCAACGCTCCCCTCGGCACCTTTGCCGTTCTTGGCAATCACGACTATCCCCGCATTGCCCGCAAGCGCCACCGGGCGCTCCCTGACCCTCCAGCCAAGACTGCACTTGAAGCGTCGGGGATCAGGACGCTGATCAACGAAGCCATTCCGCTGAGCTGGCATGACAGGACTTTCTGGCTTCTCGGCCTCGGCGATCAGATCGCCGAGTTCGAAGACGGGCGATCTCTCGCCGATCTCGACCACACGCTTTCCCAGGTCACCGACGATGCGCCAGCCATCCTGATGGCGCATGAGCCTGACATTTTTCCTGAAGTCCCGGCCCGTGTCAGCCTGACTTTGTCCGGCCATGTCCATCGCGGCCAGATCCGGTTCTTCGGCCATGCGCCCGTCGTGCCCTCGAAATATGGTCGCCGCTACCTGCACGGCCACATCGTGGAGAACGACCGCCACCTCATCGTCGGCGCGGGCCTTGGCCATTCCGGCGTGCCGCTGCGCTTCGATGCCCCGCCGGAAATCGTCCTCATCGAACTTGGAGGTCCAGCGTGACCGCGCGCCATGTCCTGAGCTTTCCCATGAAGGAAGGCCGATTCAACTTTCGCGTCGCCGGCATCGTCATCGCCGAGAGCCATCTGCTCATCTGCCGCGAAGACGATGATGATTATTGCATGCTGCCGGGCGGCCGCGTCGAACTGGGCGAGGACAGCCGCGTGAGCCTCACGCGCGAAATCGCCGAAGAACTGGCGCTGTCGGCTGAAATCGGTCCCCTGATCGCCACCTCGGAAAGTTTTTATCGCCGGGAGGGCGAGGATTTTCACGAGCTCGGCTTTTTCTATGTCGTGACCTTGCCTGAGCAGGGGCCAAACGGCACGTCGCCTTGGCTCGAACGCCAGGACGAAGGGCACGACCTGCAGTTTCATTGGGTGCCGCTCGACGGAGACGCGCTCGAAACGTTCAACCTGCTCCCACGCTGGCTGCCCGATTTTCTGCGCGATCTGCCGGAGGAACTCGACCACATCATCTACGACGAGCGCGACGCGTGACCGTGCACCGCTTCCCCATCCGCATCTATTACGAAGACACCGATTTCTCCGGAAACGTCTACCATGCGGCCTATCTCAAATTCTTCGAGCGCGGCCGCACCGAGTTTTTGCGTGATCTTGGCGTACACCATAGCGCGCTGATGGAAGACGGCCTCGCCTTCGCCGTTCGGCATATGGAACTGGATTTTATTGCCGCCGCGCGGATCGATGATCTGCTTACCGTCGAGACGCGTGTTGCCGAGGCAACCGGCGTGCGCCTTGTGCTCGAGCAGACACTTCTGCGTGACCAATTGGTGCTGACTTCGGCCCGGGTGACCGTCGTGTCGATCAAGATCAGCGGCGGTCCCGCTCGTTTGCCGGCTTCCATCAGGTCCCGGTTGATAGGCGAAAGCTGATATCGCCGGCTCCGCGGAGTCGGTTTCTTAACCTCTTGGTCACCATAATTGAGTCAAAGGGACTATTGCGTTGCGAAGCGGACCGAAAGGCCCGGTTTGCAAAGCATTTCTCTTAATTTTGACAGATTCCGCCCTCATCGCACCCAGCATGGGGTCGGGCACTTGGGCCGGGCCAAAAGGATCACTTCATGGAAGCCATGGATGCAGTGGGAGCAGCCGCTCCACATGCCGACCTGTCCATTTGGGGGCTGTTCTGGGCGGCGGACATTGTCGTCAAATCGGTCATGCTGGGCCTTTTGGGCGCTTCCGTCTGGTGCTGGGCGATCATCGTCGACAAGTCCATCGCCTATCGCCGCGTCGCCTCGGAAATGAACAATTTCGAAAAGACGTTCTGGTCGGGCCAGTCGCTCGAAGAACTTTACAAGCAGCAGTCTGAAAAGTCCTCCGGTGGCATGGGCGCGGTCTTCGTCGCCGCCATGAAGGAATGGAAGCGCAGCCACGAGCAGAACGCGGCAAGCTTTGTCGGCATGCAGCAGCGCCTCGATAAGGTGCTCGATGTCGCCATCGCCCGCGAAAGCGAGTTTCTTGAAAAGCGCCTCGGCTTTCTCGCCACGGTTGGTTCCGCTGGTCCCTTTATCGGTCTATTCGGCACCGTCTGGGGCATCATGAACGCCTTCACCAATATCGCTGCCTCGTCCTCGACCAATCTCGCGGTCGTTGCCGGCCCGATCGCCGAAGCGCTTTTTGCGACCGCCATTGGTCTTGTTGCCGCTATCCCGGCCGTTATCGCCTACAACAAGCTTTCTGCCGATGCCGGCAAGATGATCGGGCGCCTCGAAGGCTTTGCTGACGAGTTCTCGACCATTCTTTCCCGCCAGCTCGAAGCTCGGAGCCGCTGATATGGGCATGGGTGTAGCAGGCGGAGGAGGCGGAGGCGGTGGACGTCGCCGTCGCGGTCGCCGCAAAGCGGTGATGAGCGAAATCAACATCACGCCGATGGTCGACGTCATGTTGGTGCTGCTGATCATCTTCATGGTCGCCGCGCCCATGATGACGGCCGGCGTGCCTGTCGATGTGCCGCAATCGGCGGCAGCCGACATGCCGAGCCAGACGCAGCCGGTCACTGTCGCCGTTACGCCCGAAGGCGCCATCTTTGTCGATGAAACCCCGGTGACCGAGGATACGCTGGTTACGACCGTTTCCGGGCTTGCCACGCCCGAGGATCGCATTTTCCTCCGCGGCGATACGACCGCCAACTATGGCAGCGTGATGCGCGTCATGGGTCTTCTCTCGGCCGCCGGTTATGCCAAGATCGGTCTCGTCACAGAGCGCGGGCAGTAGGACCGCCCATGCAAATGCGGATGGGCGTTGCAGTTTCGGTTTCAGCCCACGTGCTGCTGATCGTGCTTGGTTTGATCAATCTGGGATCGACCGAGCCGCTGATGCCTGTCGAGCCCTCGATAGCGGTGGACCTCGTACCCATCGACGACTTCAACAATATTCGCCGCGGCCAGCTCGATAGCACCGTGGTCGAAACCGATACGCCTGCCGTCGCCGAGAGCGATGATCCCGCCCAATTGGCGCAGCCGACCGGCAATACCGAGCAGGACCAGCCGACACCGTCGCCTGCCGACGTGCCGACGCCCCGGCCGGTGACGCAGAGCGCACCTGCGCCCGAGCCGCCGCCACAGCCTGAGCCGACCCCGGAACCAGAGCCTGAGCCAGAACCAACGCCAGCTCCCGAGCCTGCGCCGACCCCGGCGCAGCCGCCGGAACCGACGCCGACACCACCGACGCCAACCCCGCCGGTTCCCCAGACGCGCCCGCAACCTGCGCCGACGCCTGAGCCAACCCCGGCGCCGGAGCCGACACCCGAACCGACGCCGGAGCCCACTCCGGAACCGGCTCCCACACCTGAGCCGACGCCGGAACCCGCACCGACGCCGGAGCCG
>CAJYKO010000068.1 GCA_913775215.1 uncultured Devosia sp.
CGTTTGAAGGGCTCCTCCGGGAGCCCTTTATTTTTGCGCCGACGGCTGCGGCTTTTTCTGTCACAAGGGCGCAAGGGTCTTGTCATTCTGGCCGCCAACCGCAATATGGGACCGTACTGGTTCTTTGGAGGAGGTTGCCTTGTCCGCCATTCGCCTGGCTGTCACCGTCGTGTCCGCCGCCATGACCATTAGCCGCCATCCCGCTGTCCGCGCCGGCATCCATGCCGTGGCGAACAACCCAAAGGCGCGCGACGCCGCTATCAGTGTGACGCGCTCAGCGGCTTACAATGCCGGCGTTATTGCCCGGCACATTGCCGGTCGCCGCACTCCTTAAAGCCCAATCACTCTTCGAAGGCCTTTCATGTCGATCGACCTCAAGTCGCTCGTCCGGACCATTCCGGACTATCCCAAGCCGGGTATCCTGTTCCGTGACATCACGACGCTGATCGAGCATCCAGAAGGGTTCAAGGAAAGCGTCGAGAGAATCGCTGCGGCCCATCGTGGCATGGGCTTTACTCATGTTGCTGGCATTGAGGCTCGTGGCTTCATTTTCGGGGCAGGGGTGGCCATTGCACTCGGCGTCGGTTTTGTGCCGGTGCGCAAGCGCGGCAAGTTGCCGGGCACGACGATCGGCCAGAACTATGCGCTCGAATATGGCGTCGACACGATCGAAATCCATGCCGACGTGCTGAGCAATGTCCATAAGGTTCTGATCGTGGACGACTTGATCGCAACCGGCGGCACTGCCATTGCTGCGGTCAGTCTGATCCGGCGCGCTGGCGCAGCCTGCGACAATGCGGCTTTCGTGATCGACTTGCCCGATCTCGGTGGTGCGGAAAAGCTGCGCGCCGAGAAGGTGGCGGTCAGTTCATTGATGGCGTTCGAAGGGCACTAAAGCGCGTCGCGATCTCAAAGATTCGCTTAGGGCGCTTTAGTTCTCTTAGCGCGTGTCTTTATCCCGAAACCGGTGACCACTTTCGGGAGACACGCGTCAGCTACCAACTGCTGCGGCCATCGATTTCTTCGACCTGGATGGCTGACCAATCAAGCTCGTCGATCAGGTTGAGATTGACCTGATAGATCCGCCGCGATGGCATGGCGTGCGGATCGCCGTTCTTCGGCGTTCCGTCCGCATTGTACATCTCCGCCCAATCGGGGGAGGCGCCCCAAGTATGCATGCCGCAGGTTGGGCAAAAATGGTGGCGGTTGAGTCCGCTACTTGCAGAGTAGACCGCGTCTTCGCCTTTGGTCTCGATCCTGAGCTGGCTCGGATCGTAATAGGCCCAGACAGCGCCGGTGCGGGAACAGAAGCTGCAATTGCAACGGCGCGCCTCGGTTGGCCCGGCTGGCAGCGTGATCCTGGTGCCGCCACAGTGGCATGAGGCTGTCATTGGCATTTCAGGTCCCCTTTGCTTCCTGAAGACTGATTAGCCGCTGACGATGACACTTTCTGTCAGGAAGGCTAGGCCGCCGCAGCTTGGAGCTGGGCGCGCGGATCAACGAGGCAGAACTGATTGCCTTCGGGATCGCGCATCACCGTATATGTGGGCAGTACGCGATCAACCGTCGCGCCGGCTTCCTTGAGCCGCTCGACTTCGGCGCTGCGATCGGTCACCTCGATATCCATGTGCACGCGATTATTGTCGTAGACGCGGCCATCAACGTTCTGGAAGCAGATCGATGGGCCAGGACCATCAAGCATAACGGTCGTGTCCGTTTCCGGTGTCAGCCCAAGCGCAGCGAGGCGCGCGATTTCTTCTTCGTCATAAGGCCTGACCTCGTAGCCATCGAGAATTTGAGCCCAGAACTGAGCCAAAACGGCGGGCTTGTCGCAATCGAAGACGATCTCGTGGATCACACCCATTTGCGTTTATCCTTTGTCGTTGTCGCCTTCGGGTTAGACAGCAAATGCGGCAAGTTTAGAGCGCGGTTTGTTTGTCTGCACCGCCGGCGTTCGATCCAATCGACATTGGCTTTAGTGGAGCCCGGCGCGGATGCACCGGGCTCCATTCGTCAGTGTCGCTTGTCGGTGTGCAACAATTCTCCAAGCGAGGGCAGGGCATTGGGTGGTGTCTGTGCGCTCGCCTTCGCAATCGGACGCTGTGGCGGCCGCGGTTGCTGTTGACCGTGGCGGGGTACGTTGTGGCTGTGGTCGATCGGCTGGGGCCGTTGGAACTGGTTTTTAGGCATGAGAAATCCTGTCCGCCTTGGCTTGAGCCAAAGGCAGTTGAAGAAGGATGGCGCGTGCCAAGGCACGCGAGTGAACTGGAATGACGACGCCGTCAGCGCGGGAGGTGATGATTAGGGGAAGAGCAAGGCCGTCCGAAAATCGTCCGTCGCAACACGCGCAAACATGACCGGCACGACCTCGGTGCGAGGGCGCCAAGAGCGGTCAGGTGCGTCCGGTGTGCGGTTTCAGATGTTCATGTCTGGACGGGGCCTCCTGGGCGGTTGCAGCGACGAGCCTACAAAAGAAAAACGGCCCGGGTCAACCGGGCCGTCTGGATTTGATTATGAAGCCTGGGATCAAGGCTCGAGCTGACCCTGGGTGGGGTCTTGCTGAGCGCTGACATTGGGCTCGTTGCGGGTCTTCCACAGCGAGAACAGGATACCACCCGCCAGGATCGCGATGGTGACAGTGAGGGACAGCAGCGTGTCGATGTGGATGTGGAACGGCACGAGCGAGATCTTAATACCCACCAGCACGAGAATGATGGCGAGCGAGGTCTGCAGGTAGCGGAAACGGTTCATCGCCGCCGCAAGGGCGAAGTAGAGCGAACGCAGGCCGAGAATGGCGAAGATGTTCGACGTGTAGACGATGAAGGTATCCTGGGTGACCGCGAAGACTGCAGGCACGGAGTCGACGGCGAAGATGAGATCGACGACTTCGACCATGATCAGCGCGACGGCAAGCGGGGTCAGGAAGGTGACGATCTTGCCGGTCTTGGGATCAGGCTCCTTGACCGTGAAATTGCGGCCATGCAGCTTCTTGGTGACGCGGAAGCGCTTGGAGATGAACTGGTAGACCTTGTTCTCTTCCAGGTTCGGCTCTTCGTCCTGATGGCTGAACATCCGGATGCCGGTGAACACGAGGAACGCGCCGAACAGGAGCAGGATCCAGCTGAACTGATTGACGAGAGCCGCACCGACGCCGATGAGCACGGCGCGGAAGAGAATGACGCCCAGAATGCCCCAAAACAGCACGCGGTGCTGATAAAGACGGGGGATGCCGAGGAAGCCGAAGATTGTGGCGATGACGAACATGTTGTCCATCGCCAGGCTCTGCTCAAGCAAATAGCCGGTGTAGAATTCGAGGCCCGCGGTCGCGCCGCGCTGCCACCAGACCCAGCCGCCGAAGGCGAGGGCAATTGCAACGTAAAAGCCATAGAGCAGCAGGCTCTCCTTGGCTTCGATCTCGTGCTCGTCCTTGTGCAGAATGCCGAGATCGAAAACAAGCAGAGCGACCACGATCGTAATGAACGCGATCCAGAAATAAATTGGTGTACCGAGAAATTCGCCCGTCAGGGCGGCAAGAAGCGAATCCATTTCGCCGGACCTTCTCCATGTGATTTGGTGGAGCAGCTCCGACATCGCCATGGGGGACCATGACCAGAGGGGCCCGGCGCTGCCCCTCTAAAATGCTTAAACCGTAGAAAAGTTCAAGCCCCCTCGTTGAGGGCTCGAAAAGATCCAGAGTGTCCTTAGTTTTTAGGCATCGGCGGCGGATTGCCTGATGGTGGAGCACCCATTGGCATGTTGCCCGCTGAGGGGCGTGAGGCAGTGAGATCGACAGGAATCGTGACGGTGCCGGTGAGCGCGCTGGTGATGTCCCCAGTGAGGGAGAGGGTTTGCTGGGCGACTTCAGCGGCCGAATTGTCGCGGAAGACCATGTCCGTCGCGATGCTGATGCGGCCCAGATTGCGGGTGCCGTTGCTGTAGCGATTATCTGCGGCATAGACGTCGGCGGATGTGTCCTCCGGCATGGCGATCTGAGCAGTCAGCAGAGATGCGTCGCCGGACACGGCCTTTTCGGCGCTTTCGAAAACTTCGAAATGGATATGAGGCCAGCGGCCATCGTAGCAACCGGGGAAAATGGTGGTGAAACGCACCTTGCCTTCAGCATCGGAGATGCCGACGCCGCGAAGGTAATTGGCATCTGGCGTATCATAGAGCGAATATTGGCCGATGGTGTCGCAATGCCAGATGTAGATGGCGTGATCGACGAGCGGTGTGCAGCCATCGGCGTTGACGATCGTCAGTTCGATGTCAAGCTGCAGACCATCGGCGACGGGCGTCAGCGTACCGAAGGATGGGCGCAGGTCGGTTCGGATGATGCCTTCCTCGGTGAGGGCATTGACCACCTGCCCACTGCGGACGTTCGAGCCATCGGCGGGGTAGGGCCCCGCTGTTTCCCAGGGCAGGGCAATACATTCGAGCGCTGAAGCTGGAAGGCCAGATAGCGCCACTACGCTGGCGCCGCCAAAAAGGGCGAGCAGGCTTCTGCGGCTGACGAGGCGTGGAAGATCGTGATGGAAGCCGAGATCGTGGTCGTCGTCGTCGTGGTGATGCTGCATATGCCGGATCCTGTCTGTAGGGCCTGAAGGGTCGAGGAGTGCCGCCTCGAGCTTCACATCACCTACATTTCAGGGGCTGACCAGATGGCTACCGGCAGATGAAATCTTGGTAAGGACCGTCGTTAGCGCGGGGTGCAAAGCATGACGATGGCGTCGGCCGTTTCGAGTTGCACGGCAACGCCATTGACCGGATCGTTCACTGTGCGCGCAGTCTGGATGCCGGCGTTGGCGCGCAGATTGCCGTCGTTGAGGCCGGCCCCATCTTCGTAAGGTGTCAGTGTGCCGGTGCCGGAATTTGGGTCGTTGGCAGTGCGCGAGGCCCAGCCATAGACGCTGCCATAGATGGTCAGGATGCCGACCCTATTGGTCGAGGCATCACGGCAACTCCAATTGCCCTGATAAATCTGGGCCATAGAGGGCACGGACAGGGCGGGGAACAGCAATAGGGCAAGGTCGAATCGGCGCATGGCAGGAGAGTGCCGAGGGCCTGCATCGCTTTCAAGTGCTGCGCCGCAACCTGGGGCCGATGACAGGCAATCTGGTGAGTGCAAGCAACACTTTCAGTTTCAGCGGCGTGCGATAGTCGCGCAATTTGGAAAAACCAACGAGATCAGCGCGATAGACAATTTCATTGCGCTGATTCCGAGCGGTCAGCTGATTGAAAAGCAAGCCCCAGCCGGGGAGCGAATTCGAGTGGCGCTTGTCGGTCACGATCAATTCATAGGTGACGGTATCGCCAGGACGGACCGGGGTTTTGAATTCCATAGAATTTACGCCTGGCGATGGGCCGGAAACGCCGGGTTCCTGTCCGAGGCCACGCAGCCGATCCGACTCGGCAGAGAGCGCATCGACCATCTTGCGATGGCCTACGCTGACGGTGTGCCAGCCGCTGGCGACTATACCGCCGAAATGGCTTTGGCGGGCCCGTTCAGGATCGACGTGGAAATATTGCGGATCATAGAGCTTGGCAAAGCGGATGATCTCGGCCTCTTCAAAGGTGTGGCTGCCGAGCGGAAACACTTCGTCGATGACGATATCCTCGAACCAGCGGGTCATGCGACCACCTCGCGGCATTCGACGAGGTTCGCAAGCCGCATGGACATGACGGGCTTGTCCTTCTGGTTGCGGATATCGAAATCGAGCATGACGATGCCCCATTGCGGATGGCTTGCCGAGCGTCGCAACTGCGCAATGGTCACCGTGCCGCCGATCGTATCCCCCACCATGAACGGCGTTTTCCACTTTAGATTTTCAAACCCGAGACCGCCTGCGGATGCGACTGTACCGAGGAAGCTATCGACCAGCATGCGAAGGCTGAGTGCGCCGGTCTGCCAGCCGCTTGAGGCCAAGCCTCCAAGGAGACTGGCCTTTGCTGCTTTTTCGTCGATGTGAAAGGGCAGGGGATCGAATTCGTGCGCGAAGTCGAAGATCATCTGCTTGGTCAGGGTTACATGGCCAAGCGTGATCACCTCGCCAACGGCCAGGTCTTCAAAGTGCCGCCGGTCTTGGGTGACAGGATTGGTCATCTTCTTTCCCTATACGTCAACCGCCTTTTCGCACGGCGGAAATGCATAGGCAAGGGCGGGAAGGTATGGCTAGGCGTCAACCTGGACGCGCATGTCGCGGGTCAGCATGCTGCGGAATTCGGCCTCCGGCATTGGCTTGCCGAAATAGTAGCCCTGGGCTTCCGTGCAGCCCGCGGCCGTGATGGTTTCGAGCTGCGCCAGCGTTTCGACGCCTTCCGCGGTCGTGCGCATACGCAGGTTGCGGCCGAGAGTGGCTATCGACTGGACGATCGAGAGGCTATCTGGCCGACTTTCGAGGTCTCGGACAAAACTCTGGTCGATCTTGAGTTTGTCGAAGGGAAAGCGCTGCAGGTAACTCAGCGAGGAATAGCCCGTGCCGAAGTCGTCGAGCGCAATGGTGAGCCCGAGGGCGCGAAGCTGATGCAAGGCTTCAAGATTGACCGCGTTGTTCTGTAGCAGCACGGACTCAGTGATTTCGAGTTCGAGCCTGCGGGCATCGAGTTCGCTGGTGGCGAGCACGGCCTTGACGATGTCTATGAGGCCGGGGCGGCGGAACTGAACCGGCGAGAGATTGACCGAAACGCGGACGTTTTCAGGCCAGTTCAGGGCGTCCTGGCAAGCCTGGTGCAGCGCCCATTCGCCGAGCATTTCGATGGCGCCGGTTTCTTCGGCCAGCGGGATAAATT
>CAJYKO010000069.1 GCA_913775215.1 uncultured Devosia sp.
CCTTCGAGACGCCTTCGCGCACGGTGATGAGGTTCTGGTGCGTCATCAATTCGGAGATCGGCTGAGCCGGGCTTGAGGCGAAGCGCACGTCGCGATTGGTGAGAATGCCGACGAGCTTGCCGATGGCGCGGCCGCCGGAGCCACCGTTCTCCACAACGGGAATGCCGGAAATGCGGCTCTTTTGCATGAGGGCCAGCGCATCGGCGAGGGTCGCGTTGGGGCCGATGGTGATCGGATTGACGACCATGCCGCTTTCAAAGCTCTTGACCATGCGGACCTGCTCGGCCTGTTCGGCCGCGGTCAAGTTCTTGTGGATGACGCCGAGGCCGCCGGCCTGGGCCATGGCGATGGCCATATTGGCTTCGGTGACCGTATCCATAGCCGATGAGATGATCGGCAGGTTGAGCGCTATGTCCTTGGTTACATAGGTCGAAATATCGGTTTCAGTCGGAAGGATATCGGAGCGCGCGGGCTGGAGCAGCACGTCGTCGAACGTCAGCGCGTAATCGCCGGTGATGGTGGTAATAATCTTCGCCAAGGCCAGACCCTTCCTGCCTTCTGAATAGTCAGAGATGATGGAATATGAACCGGCGGGAACAAGTCGCGGGTTCAGGTTGGCGAGGGTCAATAGCATTGGTACCGCACCTTGCATAGGCCCGGTTGCGGCAGCAGAGATGCGTTTGTGCACCTAGCTCGATGCTGCCGCAGGTGCTATCAGGAAAAGGTTTGGGGCGTAGCACCCCGCTCGCTCTTCTAAGATGCGCCGCCTTGGATCGTCAGGCCGGAATCGCCGCTGATCGCCGCCGCCAGCAATTCGGAGAGTTAACTCTTAGCCGTGCCCGGCTCGCCGATCAGGAGAAGTGCGCGCGAAGTGGCGAGCGTGACCATGGCGCGTTCGACGAGGGAGGGAGAGGCGACGAGCTTTGCGGATGCGCCGTTGTCGCCGAGAATGAAGGATTTTATGCCCTTGATGGACAGGCCCCAGCCGGGCGGACGCGGCCCCGTATCGCTCTTTCTGAGTGCTTCCAGTTCGGCCTGATAGGCAATTTCGGCGGGTGGACGCTGGACGGAGGCAGTACCGGCTCTGTCTTTCATAGGGACCCGTCGATTCTGCCTTGTATGCTCGGCAAGTGGGGCAGAGTGCCACCACTTCCGTAGGTGCAGAACTAAAATACAACCATTTCTACTTGCATAGATTGTGCCCAAAATATGACATGCTTGTTGCCATGATTGGCGCAAGTGATTGCGCAACGAACGCCGGAGATGCCCTTGAAAAGCTGGATTTTGATGGCTTTCTGGCTTCTCTTGGCTGTCGTGAGCGCCTATTTTTTCGTGGTTCGCTACTGGCTTTACCGCGATTGCATCGAAGCCGCTGCGTCGAGTTGCCTCTCGGCGGAGGGAGCCAACCTGACGGAGGGTGGCATGCTCTGGGGCATCCTTGCCGTGGCCTTTCTGGCATCGGCCGCCTGGTCCGGACGTAGAAAACGCAGGTGAAATCGCTTCTATTGTCTGCAGCGAGAAAAACGTGCGCCATGCGCCAATAGTGACTGGCGTAGCCACTTTCATCGGCTCATAGTCGCTCCGTCGCACTCGCGACACTTTCCGATTCATAGGGATTGGTCCCTTGATCCGCGTTACACCGCTCATTCTGGCGGTCGCTCTGTTCATGGAACAGATGGACTCGACCGTTATCGCAACGTCCCTGCCCGCTATCGCCGCCGATATCGGGACCGATCCGATTGCGTTGAAACTGGCGCTGACTGCCTATTTCGTGGCGCTGGCCATTTTCATTCCGCTCAGTGGTTGGATGGCCGATCGGTTTGGCGCCAAGAACATTTTTCGGCTCGCGATCTTCGTCTTTATGCTCGGCTCGCTTGCCTGCTCCTTTTCCTTTTCGCTCGAGAGTTTTGTGATCTCCCGGTTTTTCCAGGGGATCGGCTCGTCGATGATGACGCCTGTCGGGCGATTGCTGCTGGTGCGCTCGACACCCCGCAATGAACTGGTGTCGGCCATGGCTTGGTTGACTGTGCCTGCGTTGATCGCGCCGGTGACTGGGCCGCTGATCGGCGGATTTTTGACGACTTATCTCTCGTGGCACTGGATCTTTTGGATTAATATCCCGATCGGGATTGCCGGCATCATCCTTGCTGGAATTTTCCTCCAGGTGCCGGATGAGCGAACGCCGCGGCCGGTCGATCTCATCGGTTTCTTCATCGCCTCGGTGGCGTTTTCGGGCACTGTGTTCGGGCTTTCAGTGATCAGCCTTCCCGCGCTGCCGATCATCTACGGCTATCTCACGATCGCGGTGGGCGTCACGGCGGGCATCTTCTATCTTCTCCACGCCAAGCGGACGCCCTATCCGCTGCTCGATCCGAAACTTCTTCGCCACCGCTATTTTCGCTCGTCGATTACGGGAGGCTCGCTCTTCCGTGTGGGCGTTGGCGCCATTCCGTTTCTATTGCCGCTGATGCTGCAGCTTGGTTTTGGGCTCACCCCGTTCCAATCCGGCGCCATTACGTTCGTTTCCGCCATCGGCGCAATCGTGAGCAAATTTCTCACCGAGTGGCTCTACGCCCGGTTCGGCTTTCCGCGCGTTCTGGGCCTTGCCGCAATCTTCGGCGGACTGCTGATCGCAGCGCAGGGCATGTTCACGGCCACGACGCCCGTGCCGATCATGATGGCCGTCTTGGTCGGCGGCGGTGTGCTGCGATCGGTCTTCTTCACCGGCTCGAATGCGCTCGGCTATGCCGACGTGTCGGACGAGGAAGCCAGTCAGGCGACGGCGATCGTCGCGGTGTGCCAGCAGCTATCGGTGGCTTTCGGCGTCGCCGTGGCGGGCGGAATTCTCGAAGTTTCGAGCCGCTTCACCGGCGGGCATCTCTCGGTACTCAATTTCCAGATTGCCTTCTTTACAGTCGGCGCCCTCAGCGCATTGGCGAGCATCGTCTATCTCACCCTGCCCAAGAACGCCGGCGCCGACGTTTCGGGCCACCGCCGCTATATCAAGGAGTAGCGGCGGCTCGGCCGGCGCCTGAACATTCGTGAACCGTAGTACACCCCTTATCCTTGCCACGGCCTTGTTCATGGAAAACATGGACTCGACTGTCATAGCCACGTCGCTCGCCGCGATCGCCAACGATATCGGCACCGATCCGATTTCGCTAAAACTGGCGCTGACGGCCTATCTCGTGGCGCTTGCGATCTTCATTCCGATTTCGAGCTGGATGGCCGATCGCTTCGGCGCGCGTCGAGTTTTTCGCATCGCGATGCTGGTGTTCATGATCGGCTCGATCTGCTGCGCATTTTCCGGCTCGCTGGCGCAGTTCGTCGGCGCCCGATTTGTCCAGGGCATGGGAGGGGCGATGATGGGGCCGGTGGCGCGGCTCGTGCTGGTGCGCGCGACGCCACGGCACCAATTGGTTGATGCCATGGCTTGGCTTACGATCCCCGCGCTG
>CAJYKO010000070.1 GCA_913775215.1 uncultured Devosia sp.
CGATCATGAGCATGCCGATCTGAGGCATGCTCCCCCTCTCGCAACTTTGAGGGCAATCGCTGCTTAGAATTCGCGGCAGATTCAGGAATCAGTTACCTATGGCTTCGCGATTCTGTTCGCGGAGCGAAGAATGACCGGGGCCGAAGTTCTCGACATTGCCAATCAGGGCATTTGGACACTGATCATCGTGTCCTTGCCCATGATGCTTGTCGGTCTCGTCGTGGGCGTTGTCATCGCCCTTTTCCAGGCTCTGACGCAGATCCAGGAACAGACGCTGGTCTTCGTGCCCAAAATCATCGCCATCTTCGTCACCATGTTGATTGCGCTGCCATTTTTGGGCGCCACCATGTCGGCCTATATGACGCGCGTCGTCGACATGATCATCGTCGGCGGCTGATGTTCACGCTCAACCTCGACTGGGCGCCTGGGGTCGCGTTCACCTATCTCATTCTCTTCGCACGGATCGGCTCCATGCTGATGCTGATGCCGGCTTTGGGTGAGGACACGATCCCCGCGCGCCTTCGCCTGGCCTTCGCGCTTCTCCTGACGCTCGTCCTATATCCGCTCCTGCGCGACATTATTCCGCCATCGCCGACCGAGATCGGCCCGATGCTCGGTCTCCTCTTTCACGAGATTGCCGTCGGTCTCATCATTGGCGGTATTGTTCGGATCACGACCATGGCCACCCAGGTTGCTGGCGCCATCGTCGCCTTCCAGACTGGCCTTTCCGGCGCCATGGCGGCCGATCCGACGCAGCAGGGCATGCAGGCCGCGGTATTTTCGAGCTTCCTGTCGTTTCTCGGCATCACGCTGATTTTCGCGACCGACCTGCACCACGTCATCTTGGCAGCGATTTACGATAGCTACGATGTCTTTTCCCCGACCATGCCGATCATGTCGGAAGACGCCATGCAACTGGCCCTCAAAACCGTGGCCGGCGCTTTTTCGGTCGGGGTTCAGATGTCCGCACCCTTCATCGTCTTCGGGCTCGTCTTCAATCTCGGAGCCGGCATCCTCGCGCGTCTTATGCCGGCCTTGCAGGTCTATTTCCTCCTTATGCCCGCCAATATTCTGGCCGGTCTCGTTCTCTTTGCACTTCTGCTCATGATGATGATGGGATGGTATCTTTCCGCCTTTGAAAATCATCTGGCCATGTGGCGGGGGTAGTCGATGTCAGACGAAGCCCCGGAGCAGGAGAGCAAAACAGAAGATCCTTCCCAGCGAAAGCTTGAGGAAGCGCACAAAAAGGGCGACGTAGCCAAGAGCCAGGAGGTCACGACCTGGTTCATGCTTGTCGGCACGGCCTTTGTGGTGGCGTCCATGTCCCCATGGGTTGCCCAGCAGATCAGCAATCCGCTCCAGATCATCATGATGAATGCCGATCGGTTCGATGTGGAAGGCTCGGGCTTTTCCGCCTTCTTCAATGGCCTTGCCTTTGCGATGATCGGCGCAGTGATGGCTCCGCTCGGCGTTCTTTATATTTGTGGCGTCGTCGCCAATCTCATCCAGCACAAGCCGCTGTTTTCCGCCGAGCCGGTTACGCCGAAATTCTCCAAGATCTCGCCGCTGGCCGGCGCCAAACGCCTGTTCTCAGGCGAAGCATTGGTCAATTTCGGCAAGGGTCTCGCCAAGATCGCCATTGTCGGCACTGTCGTCTTCATGACCGTCTGGCCCGAACGTGATCGCCTCGACACCATGATGACGGCCGATCCGATCGTCATTCTCCTCGATTTCCAGGAGATGGCGGTCAAGATCCTGACCTCGGTGCTCATCGTCATCACCGCGATTGCTGCCGCCGACTACTTCTACACGCGCAACAAGTGGTGGAAGCGGCAGATGATGACAATGCAGGAAACGCGCGACGAATATAAGCAGATGGAAGGCGACCCGCACGTCAAGGGCCGCATCCGTCAGCTGCGCCAGGAAAAGGCGCGCAAGCGCATGATGCAGGCGGTTCCCGATGCCACCGTCGTCGTTACCAACCCGACCCACTATGCGGTCGCGCTTAAATACGACAAGGGCATGGGTGCCCCGAAATGCGTCGCCAAGGGCGCTGACGCGGTGGCGCTCCGCATCCGTGCCGTCGCCAAGGAAAGCGACGTGCCGATCATTGAAAATCCGCCCCTGGCCCGTGCGCTCTACGCCTCGGTCGAGGTGGACGAGGACATTCCGGCCGATCACTATAAGGCTGTCGCCGAAATCATCGGCTTCGTCATGCGCCTCAAGCACGGCCAGAGCTGGAAGGCCCGCTGACCGGGCCGCTAAATTCCGAGTTTCGAGAGAATAAAGTCTGCCCGGGCTGCCACCGATATTTTCGGCAGCTCTATGACTTCGTATCCCATCGCCCAATAATCCTGCAGCAATCGCTCATACTCGCCCATGGCCGCATCGAACCCATGCTGGCGCTCGGCGTCAGTGCGATAGATTTCCGGCCAGGGCGGCGTGAGGAACACAGTTTTGCCGAAGCGTGGATGCGCGGCTGGTTCAAGCACGGAGCGACTGCCTCTAACTTCCGCAAGAGCCGAAAGGGCGTCGAAGAGGCCGCGATCGAAGAACACATGTCCATCATGCAGGGCAGCATGCCGCAGATCGTCTTGTGACTTTTGGACTGCTTTGTGCAGGAAAGCTTCGAGATCCAGCCAGGGCAGGGCCGGTCCGCCCGTTGTCTGCTCTTCAACGACAATCCTGCGCCCTGGCTCCTCGATGACGAAAAAGCCGCGTCGCGACAATTCAGCCAGCAGCGTGGATTTGCCTCCGCCTGAGCAGCCGGAGATGACGGTGAAACGGTTCAAAATTGCATACCTCTTGTGAGTTTTGAATGTTTGGGCTCTGTGGCTGATGCGCAGAGTTTCGAGCCTTGGCGCGGGAAAAGCCGCCTTCGCCCTCCCAAGGGGTGAATCCATTTGCTAGACCAATAGCGAGTGTCCCGAATCGGGGCAGGTTTTGCGCTGGAGCTTCCATTCATGGCAACGACGCCGCTCGGCGAGGACAACTACCCCGATCCGCTGGTTTCCTCTCCGCGAGGTGGGGCAGGGCTGTGGCGCGTCGCCGCGCTTGGTCTCTTGCTGGTCGGCGCTGCCGTTGCCTTTGCCCTCTTTGGCGAGCGCGTGCCGGCGGAAGTGGTGATGACCTTTGTGGGGCTCCTGGCCGTTGCCGGCGTCTTTTTCCTCTTTGGTCTTGCAGCCGGCCTTTTCCGCTTCGCCGCCTCTGAAGAACGCCGCACCATTGCCCGCGCCGTCGTCGATACTGCTGCCCGCGGCATTGTCGTCGCCGATCGCGATGGCAAGATTTCCTATGTGAATTCCCAATATGGCAATTTTCCCGGCGCCCTCAACAATGGCGTCCCTGTCAGTCTGCCGCGTCTTTTCGCCGGTCATGCCGATGCTGGTGAGGCCATCTACCGGCTGACGCGCGCCGCCAAGGATGGCCGCAATGCCATCGAAGACCTGCGCATCGTGGGCGGGCTCGGTGGCTCGCAGACCGAGACGTCGCGCGCCTTCTGGTACCGCATCTCCGTCCGCCCGCTGCCCGAGACCGACGAGACGACCAAACCCATGGTGGTGTGGACCGTCGAAGACATCACCCGCGACCGTGAAAGCAACGAAACCGCCTTTCTCGATCTGCAGCGCGCCATTGACTATCTCGATCAGTCCCCGGCTGGCTTCTTCTCAGCCGACGCGCAGGGCCGCATCCAATATCTCAATTCGACCCTTGCCGATTGGCTGGGCTACGATCTCGCCGAGTTCAATGCCGGTCACCTGAGCCTTGGCGATGTCGTCCGCGGCGATGGCGCGACCCTCCTCATGCGCGGCCGCCGCGATGGCGAAATCCATACCGAGATCATCGATATCGATCTCGTTCGCCGCAATGGCACGGCCCTGCCGGTTCGCATGTTGCACCGCGCGGCACGTCTTGCTGATGGCGAACTGGGCGAAACCCGCACCCTCGTGCTCGATCGCTCCAGCGCCCCCGAAAGCGAAGAAGAGCTCCGCGCCGCCGAAGTCCGTTTCTCGCGCTTCTTCAATGATACGCCTTTCGCCATCGCTACGCTCGACGGGCAAGGCCGCATCGTCCGCACCAATGCGCCGTTCGGCCGCATCTTCCGCTGGTCTGGCGAAGAAAAGAGCCTCGAACTCCAGCCCCTCCAGGACC
>CAJYKO010000071.1 GCA_913775215.1 uncultured Devosia sp.
CAAGTATGCCAACGAATTCTTCACCACGGTGAAGACGGCCTACACGCTGGCATAATTTCAAACTCAGACGCACAAAGATCCCCGGCTTCGACCGGGGATTTTTTGGCTTCACGTCGCCGCATTTGGCCCTATGGTAGCCTGCAGTTCGAATGACGTGAGACGATGATGACCGATATTGCGATGATCGAAGCGGCCCGCCAGCGCATGAATGGCGAGGCCATCCGCACCCCCTTGATGTCCTCCCCTTTTCTTGACGAGATTGCCGGACGCAAGGTCCTGGTCAAGCCGGAATGCCTGCAGCGCACCGGCTCCTTCAAGTTTCGCGGCGGCTGGTCGGCGGTCTCGGCACTGGAACCAGAGGTGCGAAAGCGCGGCGTCATCGCCTTTTCCTCCGGCAATCACGCCCAGGGCGTCGCACTGGCGGCAAGCCTGCACGGCGTGCCCGCCGTCATCATCATGCCGCGCGATGCACCGAAGATCAAAATCGAAAACACCAAAGCCTATGGCGCCGAGGTCGTGCTCTATGATCGCGCCAATGAAGACCGTGACGCAATCGGCGCGACGTTGTCCGAAGAACGCGGCCTGACCTTGATTCGCCCCTATGACGAACCGCTGGTGATCGCAGGCCAGGGAACGGTCGGGCTGGAGATTGCCGAACAGGCGCAGGAGGCTGGCATCGAGAAAGCAGAGGTGCTGGTTTGCTGCGGTGGCGGCGGGCTGACATCGGGTGTCGCGCTTGCCTTAGAAGCCAAGGCCCTAGGCCTGAAGGTCCGTACCGCAGAACCCGAACATTTCGACGACGTGGCGCGCTCGCTCGCCTCGGGAAAGATCGAGAGAAACGTAGCCCTCAGTGGCTCCATCTGCGACGCGATCATCACGCCGCAGCCCGGCAACATCACCTTTCCGATCCTCAAGCGCCTGTGTGGTGCTGGCGTTGCCGTCACCGAAGAAGAAGCGCTGCGGGCCATGGTGCTCGCCTTCCAGCGCCTGAAAATCGTGGTGGAACCGGGCGGTGCCGTGGCACTGGCAGCCGCCCTTTTCCATGGCAATGAGCTGGAAACCGATACCGTCATCGCTGTTGCATCCGGGGGCAATGTCGATAGCGCCATCATGGCGGACGCGCTGTCGAAATACGCGTGATCTTCGAGATTTTAACGAGACGAGGAACATGATCATGGAAATCACCCGCGCTGGCACGAAACCATCGGGCAAAGGCTCTTCCGACTATTTCACCGGAACGGTCCGCATCGATCCACTGTTCAATCCGCATGATGCAGAGCGCGTGCAGGGCGCGCAGGTAACTTTTGAGCCCGGTGCCCGCACAGCTTGGCATACCCATCCGCTTGGTCAGACACTGATCGTGACCTCCGGATCGGGACTGGTGCAGCGTGAAGGCGGCCCTATCGAGAAGATCGCGCCCGGCGATATCGTCTGGTTTGCACCGGAGGAAAAGCATTGGCATGGCGCGTCGCCGCAAACTGCCATGACCCACATTGCCATTCAGGAAGTGAAGGACGGCAAGGTGGTGGACTGGATGGAGCATGTAACCGACACGCAATACGCGGGCGGTTGACGATCGGCGAGAGTGTAACTACGCCAATCTCAAAACCACCTCATCCGCAATCGCCAGAGAGGCCGTGAGCCCAGGGCTTTCGATACCGAAAAGATTGACGAGGCCGGCAACGCCATGGCGCTCCGGTCCATCGATGCGAAAATCCATCGCGGGCTCTGAAGGTCCAGAAATCTTCGGCCTGATGCCGGAATAGGCGGGCTGGAGCGCATTATCCGGCAATCCCGGCCAATATCGACGGATCGCCTCGTCAAAGCCCGCCGAGCGCTTTGGATCGACGGCGTAATCGATGCGGTCGATCCACTCGATATCCGGACCGAAGCGCGCCTGTCCGGCAATGTCGAGCGTCAGGTGGACGCCAAGCCCATGGGCATGGGGTGCCGGATAGATGAGTCGCGAAAATGGCGCTCTGCCTTTCAGCGAGAAATAGGAGCCCTTGGCATAATAGGCTTCAGGAACATGTGCCGAACGCAGTCCTTCGATGGCGCTGGCAATCTGCGGCGCAACCAGCCCTCCCGCATTGATCAGCGTTCGGCCGGTCAATTCCACCGGCTCGCTCCCGCCGACGAAGACCCGGAAGCCATCCTCCTCCACGACCGCGCGCAGGAACGGCGCCCTGTAGGCCAAGCTGCCGCCCGCATCTTCCATATCGCCAAGCAGCGCCAGCATATAGCCATGGCTATCGATGATGCCGGTCATCGGTGACGACAAGGCCGCCTTGCAGGAGAGTGCCGGTTCCAGACGCCGGGCCTCGGACGCACTGATCAGATCCAGCGCCTCGCAGCCGTTATCGAGACCGCGGCGCTGCAAGTCCTCGATCAGCAGAACTTCTGCCTCGTCTGTTGCCACGATCAACTTGCCACAGCGACGGTGTGCGACCCCGTGGCTCTCGCAATAGTGATAAAGCTGATTTCGCCCTTCGATACAGAGTCTGGCCTTCAGGCTGCCCTGCGGATAGTAAAGTCCGGCATGGATCACCTCGCTGTTTCGCGAGGAGGTCGCGGCTCCAAATTCGCCTTCTTTTTCAAGGACGATGACGGAGTGGCCAGCACGAGCAAGCCTGCGTCCGATTGCAAGGCCGATGACGCCCGCCCCTATGATAATCGCATCGATATCCGCCAACATTGCGCCTTCTTATGCTTGAACCGAAACACCAGTCACGCGTTAAGGAATCGTGAATGCGGTAGATCGGACCTTGTTGGGAGGCAAGTCACGACCAGTATTTTCCCCGCAAGACCAATCTTATGGAAATTTGTGCCTACTTGAACCCGTGTGAATAGCGATATTCTCAGTGTCATGATCCCGCAGATCGGCGGTACCGATTTTTGGACGAACAGGAGGGTGCGATGTCTTATTCCAAAGCAGGAAAAGCGAGAGATTTCACGCCATCAACCG
>CAJYKO010000072.1 GCA_913775215.1 uncultured Devosia sp.
GGGAAGCTGATCAGGCCGGGCTCCTCCGCGACCCATTGCGACGGGCAACGCCCATCTGTTCGATTATGTGTTTGCCTGAACCTTCGACATGGCGCGCCACCACTTCGGCGGCGCCTGCAGCGTCCTGAGCGCGAATGGCTTCGATGAGCTCGCGATGCTCGCGCAACACAGATTGGCGCCGGCTCAAGGACATGGGAAACCGCCGGCTGATGGCGCGCAGAATTTCGCGATGGCGCCACCAGAGATCGGCGGCATGGCGATTGTAGTGACGATCGTAGATGGCCTGGTGAAAGCGGGTATCGAGCGTGCCATGCAGCTTGGGATCGGCAAAATTATTGGCTTCGATCTCGGCCTGGATGGCTTCGAGTTCGGCGATATCGGCATCGATAGCGATGGAGCAGAACCACTTGGTCAGCGCTGGTTCGATCAAGACTTCGATCTCGATGATGTCGCGCACAAAATCTTCGTCGATGGACACGACGCGGGCGCCGCGATTTGGCTCCATGACCACGAACCCTTCACCGCGCAATTGCTGCAGCGCTTCGCGCACCGGATTGGTCGATGTGCCGTAATGCTGGGCGAGATCGGCAACCTTGAGTCGCGCGTCGGGCTCCATCTGGCCCGAGATGATATCCTCTCGAATCCGTTCGTAGATCGAGAGCGTCGGCTCCGCCGCTGCCTTTTTTTCAGTGGGTTTGGTGGTCGTCCTGAAGGTCATGAAAGCATGGTTTAAGCGGCTTTCTGCCACAAGCCAAGGCTTCGTTACACGCCTTTTCCAAAATAATGTACGATCTTTAGGTTATTGACAGACAAAGTTTGGTCTGGAAGTGTTCGCCATGGGTGACACGGCAAAGCCGGCCCCGGAGGAACCGCGGCAGAGGCCGCAGGATGCCATTTCCGCAACCGCGGACGCATCCATTCGGAGGAGATTTTCGATGACGAACATGCAGGGTCGCCATAGGCGGCCGGGCTCGCCGCTTCGTCGGCAGGTCTTTGCCTACTCAATCGCGCTCGCGGCCACGGTCCCGCTGCTGTCGAGCACCGCCTTCGCGCAGGCAGTCGATGTCAGCAAATGGTCGCCGGACTATATCCGCTCCATCGCCGGCACCGAAACCTTCGATACCGCCGGACAGTGTGGCAGCGTGGTGCCGAACGATTATTCAGGGCGCGTCTCCTATTGGTATACCGGCCCCTTCGAGGCCGATCCGCAGATCGCTCACGATCAGGACAAGGCCTTCTGGGAAGCCTTCAAGGCCGCCTATCCCAATATCCAGACCGACGTTCAGTCGATCACCTATAACGAATTGCTCGATAAATTCCGCACTGCCCTCCTCGGCAATGCCGCGCCGATGGTGGTGCGTCTCCAAATCCTCGGCGGCGTCGAATTCGCGGCCAAGGGCTATCTCAACCCGCTCAAGCCCGAAGATGTCGGCTATGCCAGCGCCGACTTCTGGCCAGGCGCGCTGAAATCTGTGACCTGGGAAGGCGAAAGCTACGGCATTCCGACCAATAACGAGACCATGGGTTTCATCTGGAACGCCAAGATTTTCGCCGATGCCGGGCTTGATCCGGAGAAACCACCGGCAACCTGGGATGACGTCGTCGCCTATTCCAAGCAGATTCACGACAAGCTCGGCATTGCCGGCTATGGGCTCGTCGCCAAGCAAAATGCCGGCAATACCCCCTTCCGCTTCATGCCCGAAGTTTGGGCCTATGGCGGCGGGGCACTCGACGAGGCCTCGGCAAATCCGACTTATGAAACGGTCGAAATCAATAGCGAGGGCACGAAGAAGGCGCTGCAGACCGCGGTCGACATGTATGTCCGCGACAAGTCGGTGCCGACTTCTGCGCTGACCAATACGCAGGCCGAGAACCAGGCCCCGTTCATCGCCGGTCAACTCGCCATGATGATCGCCCACCCGGCCGAATATGCCAAAATGCTCGATCTGGCGAGCAAGGCGACCGGCGCGGACAAGGAAATGGCCGACGCCGTGGTCGAGAACATGCGCTATGGCCTGATCCCCGAAGGCCCGGCACGGCGCGCGGTCGTCTTCGGCGGCTCCAACATCCATGTGGTGCAGCCCGAATATGTCGAGGGCGGCCAGGTGGACGAGCAGGCCGTCAAGGCGCTGATCTGCATGTGGACGAGCCCGGAATGGTCGACCAAGCTCTCATGGGTCGGCTCCAATCCCGGCCATCTCGGCGGCTTCAAGACCGAATGGATGAAGGAGCGCCTGGATACGATCAAGTTCCTCGACGTCACCACCTCCATGCTGCCCAACGGCATTCCCTTCCCGGTCCTGCCTGAAGCGCCAGAGATCATGAACATCATCGTTCCGGACATGCTGCAGAACGCCCTGACCGGGGCAATGACGGTGGATGAAGCGGCCGACGACGCCGCCCAAAAGATCGAAGCCCTGCGCGGCGGCGGCCTCTAGCCCCACCCCCCGCTCCAAGCCTGTGGCCGGCACGCATGCCGGCCACACCTTCGAACCAGCACGGGAACGATCCATGACCAGCGCAACCGGGCCTGCCGCTATGTCGAGCGCTTCGACACGCGCCCCATCGAGACGAGCAAGTCTCGGCCAGCGGATTTGGACGCAGCGCGCCGATTATCTCTATGTACTGCCGGCGCTCGTCGTGATGCTGATCGTTATCGCCTATCCGGTCTATTACACGATCGAACTCTCATTCTTCAAAACGCCGACGAGCCTCCAGCTCAAGGACAAGATCTTTGTCGGGCTCGAAAATTATACGACCATTCTGACGAGCGGCAGTTTCTGGCAGGTCACCTGGCAGACGCTGATCTGGACGTTCTTCTCGACGCTCTTTGCCTTTCTCTTAGGGCTTGGCGCGGCGCTGGCGCTGCATGGCGAATTCGTCGGGCGCGGGGTGTTGAGGGCGCTGCTCCTGATCCCGTGGGTCGTCAGCGCCGTGGCCGCATCCTACGTTTGGAAGTGGCTCTATCATTCCGATTTCGGGGCCATTGGCGCGCTCTTGGTGCAGCTGGGCCTGACCGATCAGCCCATCAATTTCATCGACAATCGCAGCACGGCGCTCGCTTCGCTGATCGTGGTCAATGTCTGGAAGGAATTCTCCTTTGCCATGATCATGCTGATGGCCGGGCTTCAGACGGTGCCGGAGCAATTGCTGCGCGCGGCGCGGGTCGATGGCGCCAGCCCTTGGCAGCGGTTCTGGCACGTGACCTTTCCGCACCTGGCCGGTGTCTCGACCGTCACCGTGCTGCTGCTGACGGTGCAGAATTTCAATTCCTTCATCA
The DNA here is from genome assembly GCA_913775215.1 of uncultured Devosia sp. Classification (GTDB taxonomy): domain Bacteria; phylum Pseudomonadota; class Alphaproteobacteria; order Rhizobiales; family Devosiaceae; genus Devosia. The sequence goes on from CAJYKO010000072.1 coordinate 3,281, forward strand.
TCCCCTGGATCATGACCGGCGGCGGCCCAGCGGGCGCCTCCGACATCTGGATCACCCAGATCTACCAGCTCGCCTTCGGGCGGCAGCGCTGGGGCGTGGCGGCGGCTTACTCGGTGCTGCTGTTCCTGATCATGATGGTGCTTGGCTATTTCTATGTGCGGGCGCTGACTCGCGGCGATGATGCGAGGGCAGGCGCATGAGCACGGATACTCAAACCCCGCAGCGCAGCTTCGACGGCTGGAAATGGGGCGGGCGCGTGTTCCTGACGCTGCTACTGATCTTCACGGTCATGCCTATGGCCTGGATGCTGATCACATCATTGAAGACCGGCTTTGCCGCCATGCAATATCCGCCGCAATGGTGGCCGAGCGAGCCGACGCTGTCGAACTATACGCGGCTGCTCGACCCCAGCAATTCAGTGGGCCAGGATTTTCTGCGCTATTTCTGGAACAGCCTCTGGGTGTCGACGGCGACGACGATCCTTGCGGTGATAGTCGCCGTGCCGGCTGCCTATGCCTTTTCGCGCTTCAGGTTTCCGGGCCGCACGTTTTTGTTCTTCGCGGTTCTCCTCCGCAACATGTTCCCGGCCGTCATTTTCCTCGTGCCGCTCTTTATCTTGATGCGGCTCCTGGGGCTCGTGAATACGCATGGATCGCTGATCCTGACCTATCTCACCTTCGGCCTGCCGCTCGCGATCTGGCTGCTTAAGGGCTTTTACGACAACATCCCGATCCAGCTCGAACAGGCCGCGCGCATCGACGGGGCGACGCGCTTCCAGGCGTTTCTCTATATCGTCATGCCGCTTTCGACGCCCGGGATCATCGCCACCTCGATCTATTCGTTCATCGGCGCCTGGAACGAATATATCTACGCCTATACGTTCCTGACCCGGCACGACCAGATGACCCTGCCGGTCGGCATCCAGCGGTTTTTCTCCGAAAACGCCACCGATTGGCCGGGCCTGATGGCCGCGACCTTCATGATGAGCGTGCCCGTCGTCGTCCACTTCCTCGTGCTCCAGCTCTACATCGTTCGTGCCCTTGCCGAGGGCTCGGTCAAGCACTGACGTCCCTGCCCTCTAACGAAAGCTCAGTTTTTACATGGCTCAAGTTGTTCTCAAGGATGTCGTCAAGAATTACGGCTCCGTCTATGCGGTCAACCATGTTTCCCTGACGGTCAATGACGGTGAATTCGTTGCTCTCGTGGGGCCTTCGGGCTGCGGCAAGACGACGACGCTCAACCTGATTGCCGGCCTGATCCCGATCTCGGATGGCACGATCGTCATCGGCGAGCGCGAGGTGACGCGGCTCGATCCCAAGGACCGGGACATCGCCATGGTGTTCCAGAATTACGCGCTTTACCCGAACAAGACGGTGTTCAACAACCTCGCCTTCCCGCTGCAGATGCGCAAGCAGCCGCGCGAGACCATCGAGGAAAAGGTCAAGGCGGCGGCCAAGGTGCTCGACATCACGCACCTGCTCGAAAGGAAGCCGCGCGAACTTTCGGGCGGGCAACAGCAGCGCGTGGCGCTCGGGCGAGCGCTGGTGCGCGACCCGGCGGTGTTCCTCATGGACGAGCCGCTCTCCAATCTCGACGCGAAACTGCGCGTGCAGATGCGCAGCGAGATCAAGCGGTTTCACCACAACCTCAATGCCACGGTGGTCTATGTGACCCACGACCAGCTCGAAGCCGTGACCATGGCCGACAAGATGGCCGTGATGAATGGCGGTTTTCTGCAGCAATACGACACGCCGGCGCAGGTCTTTGCCAATCCGGTCAATACCTTTGTTGCGAGTTTTGTCGGCAGCCCGGCCATGAGCCTTATTCCGCTGCAGGTGGTGACGCACGGCACCGATGTTGCCCTGCAAAGCGCCGAGGGTTGGGAACTGCCGCTCTCGCCCGAAAACGCCCGCAAGGCGCTATCGGCCAAAGGCAAGGATGTGGTTCTGGGCGCCCGCCACTCGACGCTGAAACTGCACAAGGCGCCCCATCCCGGCGCGGTACCGGGGCGCGTCTATACGGTCGAGCCGACCGGGGACGTGACCTTCGCCCAGGTCTTCATTGCCGAGGCCGTCGTCAATATCAGCGTCGAACCCACCGTCATGCTCGATCCCGACGAACAGGTCTGGATCGAGTTCGACCAGTCCCGCCTCCATCTCTTCGATGGGGAGACCACTATGGCGCTGTCGGCGCGCTAGCCGACAGTCCACTTCCGTCCGTTTCCGTCCACAAGAGCCAAGCCATGTCCAGTTCCGAGGCCGTCCTCGACCACGTCAACACCCATTCGCGCCCGTCCGATCTCAGGATCACCGATATGCGCGTTGCTGAGATTACCGGCGCCCCGTTCCGCACCGCGATCCTCAAGATCTACACCAATCAGGGACTGGTCGGGCTTGGCGAGGTGCGCGACGGCGCCAGCGCCACCTATGCCCTGATGCTGAAATCGCGCCTGCTCGGGGAAAATCCCTGCAACATCGATCGGCTCTTCCGCCGCATAAAGCAGTTCGGCGGCCATGGACGCCAGGGCGGCGGGGTCTCGGCCATCGAGATCGCCCTCTGGGATCTGGCCGGCAAGGCCTATGGGGTGCCGATCTATCAGATGCTGGGCGGCAAGTTCCGGGACAAGGTGCGCTGCTATTGCGATACCGATGCCGACCGGCCAAGCGGCACGGCCATGGGCCTCAGGCTCAAGGAGCGCATGGATATGGGCTTCACCTTCCTCAAGATGGACCTGGGGCTGATGCAGATCGCCGACGTGCCGGGCGCCGTCGTGGCCCCGGCCGGATCGCTCGAAGGCTATCGCATCCACCCCCAGCCGGGTCTTTCAAAGACCATGGAAGAAAGGCGGGCCAAAAACGCCGTCTATGACGTGCATAATGTCCGCCACCCGTTCAGTGGCCTTCACTTCACCGACAAGGGCATCGACCTGCTTGAGCAATATATCCACGAGGTGCGCGAGGTGATCGGCTATGAAGTGCCGCTCGCCATTGACCATGTGGGGCATATTTCGCTGCAGAACGGCATTCGCCTTGCCCGGCGCATCGAGAAATATGTGCCCGCCTGGCTCGAAGACGTGATCCCCTGGCAATATACCGACCAATATCGGCAGCTGCAGGAAGCGACCACCGTGCCGATCTGCACGGGCGAAGATATCTACCTCAAGGAAGGGTTCGAACCACTTTTGAGAAGTGGCGGCCTCTCGGTGATCCACCCCGATATCCTGACCTCCGGCGGCATTCTCGAAACCAAGAAGATCGGCGACATGGCGCAGGACCATGGCGTCGCCATGGCCATCCACATGGCCGAAAGCCCGATCGCCGCCATGGCGGCTGCACATATCGCGGTCGCGACCGAAAACTTCATGGCGCTCGAATTCCATACCGTCGAAGTGCCGTGGTGGGACGATATCGTGACGGGCCTGCCCAAGCCGCTGCTTGATCGTGGCTTCATCACCGTGCCGGACAAGCCGGGCCTTGGGATCGACGACACGGTCGACGAGGTGCTGCGCGCGCATCTTCAGGATGGCGTCACCGATATCTGGCAGCCGACCGACCATTGGGACAACGAATATAGCTGGGACCGAACCTGGAGCTGAGGCTTCGAGGGATCAAGGACGAAACAATCATGACGCATACGCAAGACATCACCCGCCCCTCCAAGGACCTGGTCGCCGGCATTCTGGCCGTTGGCGCCGCAACCGCGTCCTCGACCCTGGCGCATATGGGAATCCGCAACTGCCACATTCTCGGCCCCCTGCCCCAGCAACGCGGCAAGGCGATTGCGGGCCCGGCCTTGACGCTGCAATTCATGCCCAAGCGCGAGGACATGTATGGCGATGGCGAATATGCCGATCCCGAAAAGCAGCTCCACCGCCATGTGCTCTACCACGTGCAGGCGGGCGATATCGTCGTCGTCGATGCGCGCTCGGACATGACCTCGGGCGTCTTTGGGGACATGATGTCCACCTATTTCAAGGGCCGCGGGGGGGCCGGGATGATCGTCGACGGCGTGCTGCGCGACCGGCCCAATCTCGATAAGCTCGAAATTCCACTCTGGACGCTCGGCTGGACGCCGAATTTTCATACCCAGACCAATCTCATGCCCTTCGCCGTCAATATCCCCATCGCCTGCGGCGGCGTTACGGTGATGCCGGGCGATATTATCGTTGCCGATGACGACGGCGCAGTCTGCGTGCCGGTGGCCTTGGCGCAGCAGGTGATCGAGCAATCAAGCACGCATCACGAATGGGAAGATTTCTCACGCATGAAGCTCAAGGAGGGTGCACCGCTGCAGCGCTATTATCCGCTGCACGAGGATGCGCGCGAAGAATACAACCAATGGCGCAAACTCAACCCGCTGCCGGACCATCACGGCTGACGAAGGACTCGAGAGCCAACCTCGGCGCGATCTGTCAGGTGGCCAGCATGCCGCCAGTCATCGGCCGGGGCGCACCGGTCGTCGTGGGAAAACTGATGGGTAAGCCGCGGAGGACGCGGACGGCCAGGAAAGCGAAACATTCCGCTTCGATGGCGTCGCCGCGCCAGCCTGCCGCCTCGGCAGACACGGCGTCGACCTTGGCGCGTGTCTTGAGCATGGCCATGATTGCAGGGTTATGGCGGCCCCCGCCCGCAACGATCAGTCGGTCAGGGCGCTGCGGCAGCAGGTCGAGTGCCTTGCCGACGGCGCCGGTCGTAAAGGCAGTCAGGGTCGCGGCACCGTCTTCAGCACTGAGCCCGTCTGCCATCGAGGCCAGAAAGTCGAATCGGTCGAGGGACTTCGGATAGGGAGCGGATAGGTAGGGATGGGTCAGAAGCTTTGCGAGCCTGCCTTCATCGACTTTGCCACGCAAGGCCATGGCACCATCCACGTCCATCTCGCCTCGGCCGAGACTTTTGACGAAATCGTTGATAGGCGCATTGGCCGGGCCGGTATCAAAGGCAATGAGCCTATCGCCACCATCCCAATAGGTGATGTTGGCGACGCCGCCGAGGTTAAGCACGGCGGTCTTGCCGTCCGTGGCCCCGATCTTGCGGAGCAGAGCCTGATGATAAAGCGCAGCCAGTGGAGCGCCCTGCCCGCCCGCCCGCACATCGGCGGAGCGGAAATCATAGGCAACCTTGATCCCCGTCAGCGCATGCATCAGCGCGCCATTGCCGAGCTGTCGCGTTGCTCCCTTCCGACCGGGTTGCGGCGCACGATGGAGAACCGATTGGCCGTGAAAACCAATGATCCCGACGTCGGAAGGGCTGAGGCCAGCCTGCGCCAAAAGATCCAGAACGGCCGCCGATTGCGCGCGGGTTAATGCATCTTCCGCCTCAGCAAAGATAGCCGGCTCTTCGCCTGAAAAATTCCAATCGCGCGCTTGGGCCAGCGTCTCGGCAAGCATATCCCGGATCGAAGAGGAATAGGGTGCCAGCTTGTAAGCGCCGAATTCCTCCAGCGTTTCGCCGTTCGTACGTAAGAGTGCCACGTCGATATTGCCGTCAAGTACGGTGCCGGTCATCAGACCCACGGCCCAGATCGGTTTCATTCGCGCCTCGTTATGCAGCGTTGATCGCATCGCCGACCGCACGCCGCAGCGGCAGGATGCCGCTGTCCAAATGGCGCGTGGGATGCACGCGGTTGGTCACCAGCGTCCAGGCGTGGCCGCGCTCGAAATCGATCCAGATTCCGGTGCCGGTAAAGCCGGTATGCCCGATGGTTTGTTTCGAATTGAGCTCGCCACCGGACCAGCCCTCATAGGGCATTTCCCAGCCATGGGTGCGCCTGCTTGATAGGGGTGTTCTGATCAGCGCGTCTGGTCCGGCAGCGATCAGCTTATTATGGGCAAAGTCGAGCACGCTCGACACAGTGCCGAAGAGACCCGCATTGCCCGCGCCTTGGAGCGCCGAGCAATTGTCGTCGTGCACTTCGCCCACCAGCACGCGATGGCGCCAATAACAATCTTCGGTGGCGGCAGCAGCCAACGGGTCGGCAGACCAGGCGAAACCTGGCCCGGGATCCATGTCGCGGATCCATTTTCCTGCGATGCGCTCGAGCGCGATGCCGAGGAGAATGAAATTGATGTCGGAATAAACCGCCGGCCCCGCCGGGAATTCATGCTGCAGCAAAAAGGTGCGCAGGAGATCGGGGTCGCGCCCATAGGTATAGAGCGGGAACACCGCGGGATACGGCGTCTGGTGGCCGAGACACTGGCGGAAGGTGATCTTCCGCTCCCAATTGTCGAGATTGTAGTGCCGGTAATCGGGGATGATGCTGATCAGCGGAGCATCTAACTCAATTCGCCCGGCTTCGGCCAACGCTAGGATGCGCTCCGTTGTGAAGATCACCTTGGTCAGCGAAGCGAGGTCGAACCAGGTCTCTTCGGTCATCGGGCGGGCGGTCGGTGTCGTCTGCGCCTGACCGATGGCGCGGACAGCGCGATTACCATCACTATCGACGACGCCCAGCACGCCACCGGGAATGCGGCCGCTTTGAATAGAGGCTTCGAGATGCACGAACGCGCTGTCGAGTTTTGTCGCCACTGATGTCATGCGTGCCGTCTAAACCGCTGGGAAGGGACGATAGAAATGGTTCTCGCCGGCCTGCGCGGTTTCCGGTTGCGGCCGGGCCGAGAGGGTACGGATTTCCTCGACCCGCCCCAGTTCGTCGGCAAACCGCACATCGTCAAACCGACGATCGGGATCGGGCACGGCAGAGAGAAGCAGGCGCGTATAGGGGTGCTGGGGATCGTCCAAAACCTTATTGACTGCACCCCATTCGACGATCTGGCCGGCATACATGACCATGATATCGTCAGCGACATAGCGCGCCGTGGCAATGTCGTGTGTGATGTAAAGGAGAGCGAGCTTGAGCTCGGCCTTCATGTCGTTGAGGAGATTGAGAATGCCCTGGCGCACCGAGACATCGAGCATCGATGTCGGTTCATCGGCAACGATCACCTGGGGGTTCACGGCGAGCGCCCGGGCAATGGAGATGCGCTGACGCTGGCCGCCCGAAAGCTCGTGCGGGAACTTTGGCATGATGAGCTTGGGGTCAAGCTTGACGCGTTCAAGTAGCTCGACGATCGCTGCCTGCCGCTGGGCAGAGGTCAGCCCCTTTTGATGGAGCTTCAGCGGGCGCTCGAGATGATATCGGATCGTATGCGTCGGATTGAGCGAGGCGAACGGATCCTGAAAGACCATCTGCACTGAGGATCGATAGTTGCGCAGCGCCCTGGCGTCGCCCTTGCCGAGGGGCACGCCGCGAAACAGAAGCTGCCCTTCGTCGGGGGTATATTCGCGCATGATGAGACGGGCGGCCGTGGTCTTGCCGGAGCCGGATTCTCCAACCAGCGCCAGGGTGCGGCCAGGATGGAGCGCGAAGCTGACGGCGCGCGCGGCATAGACCGGCTTGTCGGCGCGGCCGAAAACCTTGGTGACATTATCAAGCGTCAGGATGGCGTCGCTCATAGGACTGGCTCCCGGCGCGTCTGTTCGCCATGGAGCTTGGGCATCGATGCCCAGAGCCGCTGCGTATAGGGATGTTGCGGATGGCGATAAATGGTCTGGGCGTCGTTGACCTCGACCAGTTCGCCCTCGAGCATGATGCCGATGCGGTCGCTGACCTGCACCATCAGGCCGAGATCATGGGTGATGAACAGCACAGAAAAGCCGAGCCTTTTGCGCAGAACGTCAATGCGCTGCAGAATTTCGCGCTGCACCACGACGTCGAGCGCGGTGGTCGGTTCGTCCATGATCAAGAGCTTGGGATTGAGCGCCAGGCAGATGGCGATGACGATGCGCTGGCGCATGCCGCCTGAACACTGGTGCGGATAATTGTCGAGCCGTTCGGGTGCGATATCGACGAGCTTCAACAGTTCGGTGGCGCGGGCGCGGGCTTCGGCACGGCTGATCGGGCCATGAGCGCGCAGCACATCGTAAAACTGCGCCTCGATGGTCAGGACCGGATTGAGCGAGTTCATGGCGCTTTGGAACACCATGGCGACTTCGCGCCAGCGGAATTTTCGCAAGTCCGCGTCGTTGAGCCCGAGAACGTCGCGCCCCGACACCAGGATTTCGCTGCCGGTGCGGATGAGGGCTGGTGGCCGATGGAGACGGCTGACCGCAAAGGCTATCGTCGATTTGCCACAGCCGGATTCTCCAGCGAGGCCGAAGAACTCGCCGGGCGCGATGTCGAAGCTGACATTCTTGACAGCGTGAAAATTGGTTTCGGCGCCGATGTAATCGATGTTGAGATTGCGGACGGAAAGAACGGGATCACTCATAGCTTGCCCTCGCCGATGCGGACCATGCGGGTCCAGCGATTGAGCATGCCACCTGTCCGCAAACGCGGATTGGCGATTTCGTCGATCGCGAAGTTGAGGAGCGCCAGGCCAAGCCCGAGGAAGGCGAGGGCAAAGCATGGCGCGAGGATATCCCACCAGGCGCCGACCGAAAGAGCGGCCGAGTTCTGCGCATTATAGAGCATGATGCCCCAGGACACTGTGTTGGGATCGCCGAGGCCGAGGAATTCGAGCGTCGCCTCGGTGATGACGGCGAAAATGACCGAACCGATGAAATTGATGCCGACGATGGAAATCAGGTTCGGAAAAATCTCGAACAGCATGATGCGCCAGCTTGGTTCGCCCAGCATTTCGGCCGATTTGACGAAATCGCGTTGCCGGATCGACAGGGTTTCGGACCGTGTGACGCGCACACCCCAGGCCCAGGAGGTGAAGCCAAGGATGATCGCGATCACCAACGGGCTCGCCTGACCGATAAAGGCAGCAAGGACCAGCAGCAGCGGCAGGTTGGGGATGACCAGCACCATATTGGTGAAGAAGTTGATGACTTCGTCGACCACACCACCCCTATAGCCGGCAATGATACCGAGCACGGTGCCGATGACGGTGATGAGGAGCCCTGCCCCGAACCCGACGGCGAGCGAAACGCGTGCGCCGTGAACGAGGCGCGAGAAGACGTCGTGACCCAAACGGGTCGTGCCCAGCCAGTGATCCCAGCTCGGCGCCTGATGCGGCCGGCCGACGCGGCGCGTGGGGCTATACTCGGTCAGGAGCGGAGCAAAGATCGCCACCAGCACGATGATCGTCAGGATGACGAGACCAACCAGGGCCTTCTTGTTATTGAGCAACTGCCTCAGGAGCTTCATCGCGTCAGGCCTTCTTGAGGCGCGGATCGAGCAGCACATAGCTGAGATCGACCACGAAATTTGAAATGAGCATGGCGGCGGTCATGATCAGCAGTTGGCCCTGGATCACCGGATAATCACGCGCGATGATCGCCTGGTAGAGCGTGTTGCCGAGGCCGGGATAGTTGAACACCACTTCGGTCACGAGCGAACCGCCAAGGATCGTGCCGATGGCGATGGCAAGGCTCGACACAGTGGGCAGCAGCGCATTGCGCGCCGCGTACCAAAGCATGACATTGTTGTCGGAGAGGCCCTTGG
>CAJYKO010000073.1 GCA_913775215.1 uncultured Devosia sp.
ATCCCGCTCGCCGTCATCGCGCGCCAGACGCGCTCGGCCATGCTCGAAGTGCTCGGCGAAGATTATGTGCGCACCGCCAAGGCCAAGGGCATGTCGCCCAATCGCGTGGTCAATGTGCATGCCTTACGCAATGCGCTGATTCCCGTTGTCACGACCATCGGCCTCCAGGTCGGCCTCTTGCTCGGCGGCGCGATCCTGACCGAAACCATTTTCACCTGGCCCGGCATCGGCAAATGGATGATCGATTCCATTTCCAAGCGCGACTATGTCGTCGTGCAATCCGGCCTCCTGATCATCGCGCTCATCGTCATGGCCGTGAACCTGATCGTCGACCTTCTCTACGCGCTGATCAATCCGCGCATCCGGGTGCAGTAACATGGCAACCACCACTCCCGCCGTCGGGACCACCAAGCCTGTCTCGGGCTTTCGCGAATTCTGGTTCTATTTCTCGGTCAATCGCGGTGCCGTTATCGGCCTCACCGTCTTTACCATCCTGCTCTTCGTCGCAATCTTTGCGCCCCTCATCGCACCGCACCTTCCCGATGCGCAATATCGCGATGCGCTACTCAAGCCCCCCATCTGGGACGCCAATTCCGATCCGCGCTTTATCCTTGGCACTGATCCCGTGGGTCGCGACATTCTTTCGCGCCTCATCCACGGCGCCCGCTATTCGCTGTTCATCGGCTTTTTCGTCGTTGTCGGCGCACTGATCGTCGGCGTCGTGCTGGGCGTCCTCGCTGGATACTTCCGCGGTTGGGTCGACGCGCTGATCATGCGTATCATGGACATTATTTTGGCTTTTCCGCCGCTGCTCTTGGCGCTGGTACTCGTGGCTATTCTGGGTCCTGGTCTCTTCAACGCCATGATCGCCATTGCGCTGGTGCTGCAGCCCCACTTCGCCCGCCTCGTGCGCGCGGCGGTGATGGCCGAAAAGTCGCGGGAATATGTGACTGCAGCCAAGCTTTCGGGCGCTGGCCATTTCCGCCTGATGATGATCACCATCCTCCCCAACTGTTTGGGGCCGCTGATCGTCCAGGCGACGCTGAGCTTTTCCAATGCTATCCTTGAGGCCGCTGCGCTTGGCTTCCTCGGCATGGGCGCCCAGCCGCCGACGCCGGAATGGGGGACGATGCTCGCGTCAGCGCGCGAGTTCATCATCAAGGCCCCCTGGGTCGTCACCTTCCCAGGCCTCGCCATTCTCATCACCGTTCTCGCCATCAACCTTATCGGCGACGGCCTGCGCGACGCGCTCGATCCCAAGTTGAAGAGGAGCTGAGACCATGTCCCTTCTCGAAATCAAAAATCTCACCGTCGCCTTCGACACCTCTGCCGGGCTCTTTAAGGCCGTGGACGGGATCGATATCTCCGTCGATGCGAGGGAAGTTCTCGCCATAGTCGGGGAGAGCGGCTCGGGCAAATCCGTCGCCATGCTCGCGACCATGGGGCTCCTGCCCTCGACTGCGACCGTGACCGCCGATGTCATGACCTTTGAGGGTCGCGATCTTCTCAAGATGCCGGAAGCGGAGCGGCGCAAGATCATCGGCAAGGATATCGCCATGATCTTCCAGGAGCCGATTGCAAGCCTCAACCCATGCTTTACCGTCGGCTTCCAGATCGGCGAGGTGCTGGAAAAGCATTTGGGCCTGCGCGGCCGTGCGGCGCATGAGCGGGCGCTGGAACTGCTTCGCCAGGTCGGTATTCGCGACGCGGCTGACAAACTCAAGGCTTTCCCGCACCAGATGTCCGGTGGCCAGTGCCAGCGCATTATGATCGCCATGGCCATCGCCTGCAATCCGACGCTGCTGATCGCCGACGAGCCCACGACAGCGCTCGACGTGACCATTCAGAAGCAGATCCTCGATCTGCTTGTGCGCCTCCAGGAACAGACCGGCATGGCGCTGATCATGATCACCCATGACATGGGTGTCGTTGCTGAAACCGCCGACCGTGTGATCGTGCAGTATAAGGGGCACAAGATGGAGGAGGCAGACGTGCTCTCCCTCTTTGAAAATCCGCAATCGAACTATACGCGGGCCCTTTTGTCTGCTTTGCCGGAAAACGCGGTGGGCGATCGCCTGCCGACCGTATCCGACATGCTCTTCGAAGCCGCGCCGGGAGTACGATAATGACCACGCCGGTTCTTGAAGTCCGCAATCTCAAGCGCGATTACGTCACCTCGCAAGGCTTTCTGCGCCCCGCCAAGGTTCTGCACGCCGTCAAGGGCGTGAACTTTACGCTCGAAAAGGGCCGGACGCTGGCGGTTGTCGGCGAAAGCGGCTGTGGCAAGTCCACCCTTGCGCGCATGATCACGCTGATCGATCCGCCGACCTCAGGCGAAATCCTGATCGACGGCATTCCGGCCAGCGCCGACCACGTCACCAAGGAGCTGCGCCAGAAAGTGCAGATCGTTTTCCAAAATCCCTATGGCTCGCTCAATCCGCGCCAGAAGATTGGCGATGTGCTAGCCGAACCTTTGCTGCTCAACACCGATATGTCGGCGGCCGAGCGCCGCGAAAAGTCCATGGCCATGCTGATCAAGGTGGGCCTCCAGCCAGAGCACTATAATCGCTATCCGCACATGTTTTCGGGGGGCCAGCGCCAGCGCATCGCCATTGCCCGCGCCCTGATGCTCAATCCGAGCTTCCTCGTGCTTGACGAGCCGGTGTCGGCGCTCGACCTTTCGGTCCAGGCCCAGATTCTGAATCTCCTGAAAGATCTGCAGGATGAGTTTGGCTTGACCTATGTGTTCATCAGCCACGACCTCTCCGTCGTGCGTTACATCGCCGACGAAGTCATGGTCATGTACTTTGGCGATGTCGTTGAGCACGGCACGCGCGAAGCGGTTTTTGCCGCGCCACAGCACGAATATACCAAGACGCTCTTTGCTGCGACGCCCAAGGCCGATGTCGAGCACATCCGCGCCCGCGTCGCGCGTAAGAAAGCATTGACCGCATAATGCATGATTGCCGATACGGCGCGGAGCCAAGCGCTTCGCGCCGCGTTGTGCAGGCATGTCATTTGAGTCAAATAAATCTCGCACCAAACACCCTGATCGTGGCCGCCGCGCCAGGACGCCAATGGCCATTCCGTGGCGCGGCTGGCGCGACGTCGGCTATCGGCTTTTCGTGGGATTCAACGACAACCGAATCCTTCTGACAGCGGCCGGCGTCACCTTCTTCCTGCTCTTTGCCCTCGTGCCGTCGCTCAGCCTATTCGTCTCGAGCTATGGCCTTCTCAACGATCCGGCCAGCGTCATCGAACAGCTCAATCTGCTTGAGGGTCTGGTCCCGAGCGATGGCCTCGAAATCATTCGCGAGCAGCTGGTGCGGCTGACCAGCGAAACCAATGCGTCCCTTGGCTTTGCCCTGTTGATCTCGCTTGGCCTTGCACTTTGGGGCGCTAGCGCCGGGATCAAGGCCTTTTTCGAAGCCATGAACATCGTCTATGGTGAAAAGGAAAAGCGCAGCTTTATCCGCATCAATCTCCTGGCGCTCGGCTTTGTGCTCGGCGCGCTGGTGATGCTGGTGGTCATGCTGGGCGCGGTTCTCGTCATGCCAGTGCTGCTGCAGTATCTGGCGCTTGGCGGGTTCGAGTGGCTGGTGCGCCTCGGCTCTTATGCCATCATGCTGGCAACGCTCGTCATCGCGCTTTCGGCGATCTATCGCTGGGGCCCAAGCCGGCAGGAAGCGCAGTGGCGCTGGGTCACGCCGGGCAGCCTTTTTGCCACCTTTGGGATCATGGTGATGTCCGCCGGGTTTTCTTGGTATGCCGCCAATTTCTCTAACTACAACGCGACCTATGGCTCGCTCGGCGCGCTGATTGGCCTCCTGACCTGGATCTGGTTTTCGGTGACGATCGCTATTCTTGGTGGCGCGCTCAATTCCGAGCTCGAACATCAGACGGCCATGGATTCCACCACGGGCGAACCAGCGCCGCTCGGCGCACGCGGCGCTTATGTCGCCGATACGCTGGGCGAAACCTGGCCGAGTGGTGATGGGAAGGGGGGTGCGCCCTCCCCGGCCGAATAAACGTTAGAGTACGACGCGCTTGCCTTCGCGCGAGGAGGCGATGAGTGCGTCGATCAGCTTATGGACGCGCAGGGCGGTCTGACCGGTGGAAACCGGCTGGCATCCAGACTGCACCGCGTCGGCAAATTCGGCGATCTGATCCATGTGCCAATCAAAAGGGAAGGCCATGGGGTCGGCGCCGCCGCCACTGCTGCTGGCTTCGCCAACCTCCTCTTCTCGCCCATCAAACCAGCGCAGCGTCAGGTTGCCGCCAGTCAGCGTGGCGCTGGCCTTTTCGAAGTTCAGCACCAGGCTTTCGGCACCACCCGGAAAATTGGCCGTCGTCGCCATCAGGGCGCCCACGGCTCCATTGGCGAATTCCACGCCGCCAGCGACAAAATCTTCTGTCTCTATCTGGTGAAAACCGGTGGTCGCGGCAAGCGCTGTGACGGCCTTGGCAGGCCCGGTCAGGCTCAACATCAGATCGAGCGAATGAATGGCCTGGGTGATCAGAACGCCACCACCATCCTGGACAAAGGTGCCGCGGCCGGGCTTGTCATAATAGCCAATCTGCGGGCGCCACCACGGCACGACGAGATGGGCCGAAAACAGCGCGCCAAGCTCGCCGCTGGCAACTTTGGTTGCCAGAGCCTTCGACGCCGCGCGAAAACGATGTTGGAAGATGATCCCAAGCGTCACGCCGGCCTTTTCACAGATCGAGACGATCCGCGCGGCAGCCTCCGTCGTCCGCTCGACGGGCTTTTCCATCAGGATATGCTTACCGGCCTTGGCCGCGGCCTCGACCAGCGCCTCGCGTGCATTGGGCGGGGTCAGGATCAGGATGGCATCGATGTCAGGATCGGCCAGCATGGCCTCGTAACTTTGGGCCGCGGGAAAGTCATAGGTCCGGCAAAACTGCTGCAGCGCTGCAGCGTCGCGGCGCCACACGCCGCGGACCTGGATGCTGTCGCGCAGGGCATCGAGCGCTTGAGCATGAGGTTTGGCGGCCATACCAGCGCCGACGACGCCCAGTCCGAACTTTTTCGATTGCGCCATGGCCGGCCCCTTTGCGTTCCATACAAGATCATGGATGTCGCAATAGCCAATTTTGGCGTTGCTGTCTTGCCCTCTCGTGACGCACTCGCTTCTGCAGATTACCCGGCATGCCGCCACGCGTTGCGGGTCAAAAAGTCCTCGAAGGCGTCGCGCGACATGGGCTTGGCGAAGGCATAGCCCTGAAGGATATCGCAGCCGAGATCGCGCAGGATACGGGCATGCTCCATACTTTCGACCCCTTCGGCGACGATTTCGATATCCATGGATTTGCCAATATCGACGATCGAGGCGACGAGCCGCCGCTGGCTGGCTTCGGTGGTGATCGGGTCAACGAGCAGCCGATCGATCTTGAGGCGGCGCGGCCGCAATTTTTGCAGCGAAACGATGGACGCATAGCCGGTGCCGAAATCGTC
>CAJYKO010000074.1 GCA_913775215.1 uncultured Devosia sp.
GCGCCGCCCGGCTCGGCGTCCGCTACGACGTGGTCGCCATCGGCGATCCCGTCGACGGTGCCCTCCGAGAACTTCAGCCCATCTTTGCCGATCGCCCTGCCGATCTCGCTGAAGAAAACATCCAGTCCCGCATGCGCGGCACGATCCTCATGGCCGTGTCCAACAAGCTTGGCTCGATGCTGTTGACCACCGGCAACAAGAGCGAAATGGGCGTCGGCTACGCCACCATCTATGGCGACATGAACGGCGGCTACAATCCGCTCAAGGACATGTTCAAGATGGAGGTCTATGCCCTCGCCGATTGGCGCAACAAGCATATGCCCGGCGACAGCCTCGGCCCCTCCGGCGAAGTCATCCCGCAGTCGATCATCGATAAGGCTCCGAGCGCCGAGCTCCGTCCAGACCAAAAGGATCAGGATAGCCTGCCGCCCTATCCGGTGCTCGACGATATCCTGCGCTCCATCGTCGAGGACGAAATGAGCCTTGGCGAAGTCGTCGCCCGCGGGCACGAACCGGCCCTGGTCAAGCGCATCGAGCGCCTCCTCAACATCGCCGAATACAAGCGCCGCCAGTCCGCGCCAGGCCCGAAACTATCCGCCCGCGCCTTCGGTCTCGGCCGCAAATACCCCATCACCAATGGTTACAAGGATCAGACCGTCGGATGACAGTCGTACGCTGGGCGCCGTCCCCCACGGGCCGCATTCACCTCGGCAATGCCCGTCCGGCGCTGCTCAACTGGTTCTTCGCCCGTCGCAATGGCGGGCGCTATATCCTGCGCATGGACGACACCGATCTCGCGCGCTCAACGCGCGAATTCGCCGATGGCATCGAGGTCGATCTGGCTTGGTTGGGCGTCACGCCCGATCTTCTCGTCCGCCAGTCCGAGCGCACCGCGCTTTATGACGCCGCCCGCGATCAGCTTATCGCCTCCGGACGTCTCTACCCCGCCTACGAAACCGAAGAAGAACTCGACCGCAAGCGCGCCCGCGCGCGCCTCCTCGGCAAGCCCCCGATCTATGATCGCGCCGCGCTCAGCCTGACGGATGAACAAAAGGCCGCTTACGAAGTCGAGGGTCGGAAACCCCATTGGCGCTTCAAACTTGATGGCCGCCCAGTCCAGTTTACCGATCTCATCAAGGGCCCGCAGACGGTCAACACCGCCTCCATGTCGGACCCGGTGCTGATCCGCGCCGATGGCTCCTATCTCTATACGCTGCCCTCGGTCGTTGACGATATCGATCTCGGCGTCACCCATGTCATTCGCGGCGAAGACCACGTCTCCAATACCGGCACGCAGATCGAGATCATCGAAGCCCTCGGCGGCACTGTCCCGACCTTTGCCCACCACAATCTTCTCACCGACGCAGCCGGGCAGGGTTTTTCCAAGCGCCTCGGCTCGCAGTCGATTTCCGATTTCCGCAACGAAGGCTATGAGCCGCTCGCCGTCGCCATTATGGCGACCCTGACCGGCACCAGCATGCCTATCGAGCCCTATCAAAGCCTCGATGCGATCGCGGAAAAACTCGACTTCTCGATGATTTCGCACGGCTCGGCCCGCTTCGATCCCGCCGAACTCGATAGCCTGAACGCGCGCCTCCTACACACTATGCCCTACGAGGAAGCCTTTCCGCGCCTCTCCTCCATGGGACTGGAGGGCGAAGCGATCTGGAATCTCCTGCGCGAAAACCTCGTGCGCTTTCCCGATATCGCAGAGTGGTCAAAGCTCGTGACCGGCCCCATCGAGCCTGTCATCGCCCCCGAAGATCAGGAATTCCTCGCCCTCGCCAAGGCCATTCTGCCGCCCGAGCCATGGGATGAAAATACCTGGGGCCTCTGGACCAACGCGCTAAAGGGCGCCACAGGCCGCAAGGGCAAGGCTCTCTTCCTGCCGCTACGCATGGCCTTGACCGGGCGCCATGATGGTCCCGAGCTTAAGTCCCTGCTCGTCCTGCTTGGGCGTAAGGCGTGTCTGGACCGACTACCCTGACCGTCTTGTTCCCAAAGTGCACGATCCGTAAGTCCGCTTCCTCTGCCGTCTGATTGGCGCTCGGCCGCACAGCGACTTGCCCCGGTCCCGCCGGACGCGGGCGGGGCAGGGGGACATCCACCAGCGCCACTGATGCAACAGCTTCCATCGGCGCTGGCGCTACCGCCTGTTGCGTCGGCACGCTGCCGCGCGGATCGCGTAGCGGCATCGGAAATTTCAACCCATTGATGTCGAGCATGGTCCGCCCGCTGCCGTCATCGCTGCTCGCGACGCTCACCGTCCCCGCCGATTGCGGCGCCGCCTTGCAGGTGGTCTTGGTGTCAAAATTGGTGCGATAGGCAAAGGCTGTCGGCAGGCTCGTATAGGCCGCCCCATACATATTGCGCATCTGCTCCGGCTCCTGGCCGGGATTGTCGTAGTAATAAAGATCGACCTGCGTATTGGGGCACATCGCCTGGCATTGCTGCGCGTCGTTTCCGACATATTCGGGCAGGGTCGAATAGCTGATCGGCCAGAAATAGCCGTCCGTCATGCGCACGCAGACGGTGCGCACCGTATTGTAGCCCTGATAACCCCAATAGTCGCCGCCATCGATGAAGTCGCCATTGGTGAAGTCACCTTCGGTCGTCGAACCGAAAACGCGATCGAAAATGTTCTGCCGGTCCTGGCTAAACGTGGCGCTCGAGCCGCTATTGCAGCCAAAGCGCGCCATTTCCTGTAGAATCGCTTCGCGCTGCTGCGCCACGGCATTGGCCGTATCGACCTGTTGGGACACCTGCGAGTAATCTTCGCGCAGGCGCAGCACGGTCCGCGCGATCTGCTGGCATTGCCGTGTTAGTGTCTGCCCGGCGCGCGCCGCATCGTTGCAGCCTTCGCGTATATATTGGCTTTCCGCACTCTGCACATCGCGCTGCAACTGCTGGGCTGCCGACGAATTGCCCCCCAGACGCCGGAAATCCCCATTGCGGTCGAACTGCCGCAAGGCGCCATTGAGCTGATTGCACTGCGCCGATTGGGCATAGACGGTCTGCACATCGAGCGTAAACATCAGTGCGGCAAAAGCCAGCAGCAGAAAGACGCGAAGGCCGGAAAAAGATATGCGCACGAAATGGTCCTGTTCGGCGGCCGCAACCTGTGGCCATGTCTCGCCCTTAAGACATCGCTAGGGCAAGTTGCAACACTATAACAAGGCCCGTCCCAGCCGGTAGCGCTGAAGGGCAACACAAAAGGGAGATCGTTCGCATATGAAACTCGCTACCCTGCGCGCCAACCGTCCGGATGGCCAATTGGTCGTGGTCTCCAATGATCTCAACCGCTGCGTCTCTGCCGGCCGCATTGCTCCAACGCTGCAGGCCGCGCTCGACGATTGGCAGCGCCTGTCGCCCGAGCTGTCTGCCCTCTCCGCTCAACTCGACAAGGGCGAAATCGCAGGCCAGACATTCGAACCAACGACGGCGCTTGCGCCGCTCCCGCGCGCATTTCAGTGGATAGACGGCGCCGGTTATATGGGCCACCTTGAACGCGTCCGCTCCCTCAAGGGTAGCCGCGACGCCGAGCTGCAATCCGTGCGTCCGCTCATCTATCAGGGCGGATCCGATTCGCTTTCGGCCGCCACCGATCCCATCGTCATCCCGGAAGATGATCTCGCGCTCGATTTCGAAGTCGAGCTCGCCGCCATCATCGGCCCCGTACCCATGCGCCCGAGCCGCGAACAGGCCGCCGCCGCCATCCGCCTCATAACCGTCTGCAACGATGTCTCGCTTCGCCGCTTGGTCGCCGATGACCTCCAAAACGGTTTCGGCTTTTTCCATTCAAAGCCGTCGACTTCCTTCGCGCCCGTCGTTGTGACCTCTGACACGCTGGGCGGGGCGTGGCGCGACAACAAGCTTCACTTGCCCATCCGCGTCGAAGTCAACGGAACCCTCTATGGCAAGCCCAATGCTGGCATCGACGTTCACTTTGATTTTGTCGATCTCATCATGGAAGCCGCACGCACGCGCCAGCTGACCGCCGGCACCATCATCGGCTCCGGTACGATCGCCAATCACCACGACGCCACCCTGCCGATCAAGGAAGACGGCATCGGCTTTGGCTGCATCGCCGAAGCACGCACCGCCGAAAAGGTGAAATTCGGCAAGGCCCGTACGCCCTTCCTCAAGCCCGGCGACCGCGTCCGCATCGCGGCCATCGGGGCCGGCAATCGCTCGGTGTTTGGCGATATCCAGCAGACTGTCGTGTCGCTCTCGCCGCGACCGTAATCTGGTAACATTCCCGTGTTGACGTTGGGGCCGTCAACTCCGCATGCCACTGTTGCATTGTCAGGTTGGGGAGCTTGGCGAACTCACCAGCCGTTGGAGCGGCTGGTTCACACCAAACCACGTTGAGGGTGCAGTTTTGATGGTCCTTTCGAAGTTCTCAGGTATTGCCATAGCCGCCATGCTCGCTGCAGGAACTGTCGCGGTTATGGCTCAGGACGCTTTTACGCCTCCCGCGACGCCTGAAGAGGCTGTCAGCGCTCGCGAGGCGATGATGAAGGAAAACGGCGGCATTCTGCGCCAGGCCGGTAACCTCACCGGTGCCGACGCCGTCGCGGCCATGACCACCCTGCGCGACAATTACAGCCACATTCCAGCGCTTTTCCCCGAAGGCTCTATCGTCAATGGATCCGAGGCTCTTCCGGCCATCTGGGAAAATTGGGAAGCCTTCACCGC
>CAJYKO010000075.1 GCA_913775215.1 uncultured Devosia sp.
CGGCTCAGCGATGCGCGGCCCGTGAAGGATTTCAGTATCGAAGAGATCGGTCTTCTTATGGGCGGCGTCCACGGGGCCTCGGAGGCAGAGCATGCAATTCCGGCTTGAGAAGCGCCGCGAGCCGTCCAAGGCAATGATCTACATCACGCCGGTGGTTGCCGTGGTTCTGACCATGGTGGTGGGGGCGCTGATCTTTTCGCTGATTGGCTACGATGGCATTGGCGCGGTGCGCGAGATTTTCCTCACACCACTGACCAATAGCTACAAATGGCAGGATCTGGGGATCAAGGCGGCGCCGTTGATCATCATTGGTACCGGCCTTTCCATCGCATACCGCGCAAATGTATGGAATATTGGGGCGGAAGGGCAGTATGTGATCGGCGGCCTCGCTGGGACGGGTATCGCGCTCCTGACCTATGGCATGACCGGCTGGTGGATACTGCCGCTGATGGTGCTGGCGGGCATTCTGGGTGGTATGGCTTATGCAGCCATCCCTGCGCTGCTGCGTACCCGGCTCAAAGTCAATGAAATCCTGACGAGCCTGATGCTGACCTATGCCTCAGTGCAGCTGATCTATTATCTGATCCGCGCGCCATGGAAGGATCCGATGGGCATGGGCTTTCCGCAGACGCGGCTCTTCTCCGAAGCTGCGCGGCTGCCGACGATCATTCCGGGTACCATTGTCCATCTCGGCGTGCCTATCGCTATCGTCGTTGGCATCATTGCCTGGTTCATCATGACGCGTTCGGTTTTTGGCTATCGCATGCGCGTGGTCGGCGCAGCGCCGCATGCTGCGCGCTATGGCGGGTTTTCGGAGAACAAAACGATCTGGCTTGCCATGCTGGTCAGCGGAGCCCTCGCGGGGCTTGCCGGTGTGCTTGAAGTGGCGGGGCCGTTCCAGCGCATGGTGCCGGGGTTTCCGACCAATTATGGGTTTACGGCCATCATCGTCGCCTTCCTCGGCCGGCTTAACCCACTGGGCGTCATTGTTGCCGGTGTCGTGCTCGCCATCACCTTTGTCGGCGGCGAAGTGGCACAGACGACGATCGGCCTGCCCAATGCAGCGACCGGCATTTTTCAGGCCATGATGCTGTTCTTCCTCCTCGCCGGCGATATCCTGATCAAATACCGGCTGCGTCGCGTAGCGCCGCAGCCATCGGTGGGAGCAGCATAATGGAACTGGTCCTTGCCATTCTGATCACGGTGGTGGGCGCGTCGACGCCAATCCTGATTGCAGCGCTAGGTGAGTTGGTCGTCGAGCGGTCAGGGGTGCTCAATCTTGGCGTCGAGGGCATGATGTTGATCGGCGCCATTGCCGGCTTCGTCGTGCAGTTTCACACCGGCAATCCATATCTGGCACTGCTCTGCGGCGCTGCTGCAGGTATGGCCGCCTCGTTGATTTTCGGGTTTCTGACGCTGTCGCTTTCGGCAAACCAGACGGCGACGGGTCTTGCCCTGACCATCTTCGGTACCGGCTTTTCGGCGCTGGCCGGGTCTTCCTATTCTGCGCGGCCGGTGACGCTGATGCAGCCGCTGTTTCCGGCCGAGTTTTATTCTAGCCCCATTATCAGGGTGATTTTCGGCTACTCCTTCCCGGTCTACTTCTCCTTCGTGATGGTCGTCGCCATCTGGTATTTCCTTCACAAGACGCGTGCGGGCCTGATCCTGCGCGCGGTCGGCGAGAATGACCAATCAGCCCACTCCATTGGCTACTCGGTGATCGGCGTACGATATCTCGCCGTCATGTTCGGTGGCGCCATGGCCGGCATCGCCGGCGCGTGTTTTCCATTGCTGCTGACCCCGCAATGGGCCGAGCGGATGACCGCTGGGCGCGGCTGGATCGCTGTGGCTCTTGTGGTCTTTGCCTCATGGAAGCCCTTCCGCCTTTTGGGTGGCGCCTATCTCTTCGGGCTTGTGATGACCATGGAGCTTTATGCCAAGGCCGGCGGCGGACCGCTCAGTGCCGTGCCGTCAGAGCTCTGGGCTGCCTTGCCCTATATCGCAACCGTCGTCGTGCTGGTGTTGATCTCGATCCGCCGCGACGCTTCAACCAATGCACCGGCTTGCCTTGGCAAGCCGTTCTTGCCCGCTAATTGAGATGACATTGGAACGATCATCTCGATCAAGGAACGTCAGTCAGGAGAAACATCAGATGACACTTTCGCGTCGTACATTCGTCAAGGTCGGCGGCGCCGCTTTGGCCCTGCCGCTCTTGGGTTCGCGCGCTTTTGCGCAGCTCGAAAAGGTCAAGATCGGCTTCATCTATGTCGGTTCGATCAACGACAACGGTTATAACTACGCTCACAACCAGGGCCGTCTCTACGTCGAAGAACAGCTTGGCGATAAGGTCGAGACCGTGTTCGTCGAGAACGTGCCGGAAGGTCCGGACTGCGAGCGCGTGCTGCGTGAACTGGCCCAGCAGGGCTGCAACCTGATCTTCGCAACGAGCTTCGGTTTCGGCGACTCCGTGGTCAAGGTTGCCGCGCAGTTCCCGGATATCGCCTTCGAGCACGCAACCGGCTACATGAATGGTCCGAATATCGGCCTTTACAACGCGCGTTTCTATGAAGGCCGTGCGGTTTGCGGCACCATTGCCGGCCACATGTCGAAGACCGCCAAGGCCGGTTACATCGGTTCCTTCCCGATCCCGGAAGTGGTCATGGGCATCAACTCCTTCGTGCTCGCTGCGCGCAAGGTGAACCCGGAGTTCACGATCAAGCCGGTCTACATCTCGACCTGGAATGATCCGGCCAAGGAAGCTGACGCTGCCCGCGCCATGATCGACCAGGGCATTGACATCATTGCCCAGCACACCGACGGCCCGGCTGCCCTGCAGGTTGCCGCCGAGCGTGGCATCGTTGGCGGTTTCGGTCAGGGCGCCGACATGTCGGCCTTTGCTCCCGACACCCAGCTGACCGCCATCATCGACCATTGGGGCCCGCATTACCTGGCTTCGGCGGAAGCCGTGCTGGCTGGCACTTGGACTCCCGGCAATACCTGGGAAGGCCTCAAGGAAAACGTCGTGCAGATGGGGCCATATGGCGAGAAGGTGCCGGAAGACGTCCGCGCTGCCGCCGATGCGGTCAAGAATGGCCAGATCGATGGCTCCTTCCACATCTTCACCGGCCCGATCAAGGACAATACCGGCACCGAGCGCGTCGCTGCAGGCGTGACCATGACCGATGCCGAGCTGCTGAGCATGGACTGGTACGTCGAAGGCGTTGAACAGCCGGCTTGATTTCGAGCTGAAATCGCGAGGGGCGGTGTCCTGCCCCTCGCTCTGACCTCTCGCTTCTCCCTTGTGGGAAAAGGTGGCGCGTCGTGCCGGATGAGGGGTTTTGATGGCTGAGGTATTCCCCCTCACCCGTCTCGCGCTACGCGCGATCCACCCTCTCTTACAAGGGGCGAGGGGAGGACCAGTGGTTGAGGTGAAATATGGGCGATCTGGCAATTTTCTATGAGTGGCTGATGTTTGCCGTGCGCTGGTTGCACGTCGTTACCGCCATCGCCTGGATCGGGTCTTCATTCTACTTCATCGCGCTCGATCTCGGTCTCAGGAAAACGCCCAGCCTACCGCCACTCGCCCATGGCGAGGAATGGCAGGTGCATGGCGGGGGGTTTTATCACATCAACAAATACTTGGTGGCGCCGGAATTTCTTCCCGAGCACCTCACCTGGTTCAAGTGGGAAAGCTACTGGACCTGGATGAGTGGTGCGATGCTCTTGGCGCTCATCTATTACGTCGGCGCCGACCTCTATCTCGTTGACCGCAATGTGCTCGATATTCCGAGTTGGGGGGCAATCCTTTTATCGATCGGTTCGATCGTGCTCGGCTGGGTGCTTTATGATGCGCTCTGCAAATCCCCGATTGGGCAATCGACCACCGGGCTGATGCTTGTGCTTTTTGCGATTCTCGTCGCGGCGAGCTGGGGCTATACGCAACTCTTCACTGGTCGAGCGGCCATGCTGCATATGGGCGCATTTACTGCGACCATCATGGCGGCGAACGTGGCCATGATCATCATTCCCAACCAGAAGATCGTGGTGGCCGACCTCAAGGCGGGGAAGGTGCCAGATGCGAAATACGGAAAGATCGCCAAGCAGCGGAGCCTTCATAACAACTACCTGACGCTGCCCGTCATCTTCTTCATGCTCTCGTCGCACTATCCGCTGGCCTTCGCGACGCAGTGGAACTGGATCATCGCCTCGCTGATCTTCCTCGTCGGCGTCGTCATCAGGCACTATTTCAACACGCGCCATGCCCGGAAGGGCAATCCGCACTGGACCTGGGCAGTGGCGGTCATCCTCTTCATCACCATTGCCTGGCTCTCGACTGCGCCAAAATTGCCCGGGATCGATACGCCCCCCGTCGCTAGCGCTACAGGCGAGCGCTTCATGGCAACCGAGCATTTCAAGCTCGCGAGCCAGACCGTGCAGACGCGATGCTCCATGTGTCATACAGCGGAGCCGGTCTGGCCTGGCGTCTATGAGGCGCCGAAGAATGTCATTCTCGACAATGACATCGCCATCGCCAACCACGCCAAGGATATCGCCATGCAGGCGGGCTATGCACATGCCATGCCGCCGGGTAATCTCACCGAAATGACGGCTGAGGAGCGGGCGATCCTCGTTCAATGGTTCCGCGAGGGTTCTGGCTCATGAGCCGAACGATCCTGCGTGGGCGCGTGCTCAGTTTTCACCGGGCGCCCGAAGGCATCGGAGACACGGATAGCTATCTTTATCTCGAAGACGGTGCAGTCAGCGTTGACGACGGGATAATCATTGCCGTTGGCGACTTTGCCGAGTTCGACACGACTGGCTCAGTCATCATCGACCATCGGCCGCATCTGATTATGGCCGGCTTCATCGACATGCACCTCCATTATGTGCAGAGCCAGATGATGGCATCCTATGCCGGATCGCTGCTCGAATGGCTGAATACCTATACCTTCATCGAGGAACAGAAGTTTTCCCAGCAGGGACATGCCGATATTGTTGCGGTCGATTTTTATGACGCGCTGATCCGGCACGGCACGACAACGGCGGTTGCTTATTGCTCGAGCCATCCGCGGTCGGTCGACGCCTTTTTTGCCGAGGCGCAGCGGCGTAACATGCTGATGGTTGGCGGCAAGGTGATGATGGATAGCAATGCGCCCGAGGAACTGCTCGACACGGCGCAGTCAGGCTATGACGATACCAAGGCGCTGATCGCGCGCTGGCATGGGCGGGGGAGAGGGCTCTACGCTATCTCGCCACGGTTTGCGATCACCTCGACGCCCGAGCAGATGGAAATGGCGCGGGCCCTCGTGGCCGAGCATGGCGACTGTTATCTGCAAACCCATCTCAGCGAGAATGACGCCGAGATTTCTTATTCAATGGAGCTCTATCCCGAGGCGCCCGACTATACGGGGATTTATGAGCGTTATGGTCTCCTAGGATCCAAGACGCTGCTTGGCCATTCGATCCATCTTAATCATCGTGAGACAGCTGCGATTGCGGAGTCGGGTGCGGTGGCAGTGTTTTGTCCGACCTCGAACCTCTTTCTCGGCTCTGGGCTTTTTGATCGAGAGCGGTTGCTCAAGCATGGCGTGCGGATCGGACTAGCGACCGATATCGGTGCGGGCACCAGTTTTTCCATGCTGAAAACCATGGACGAAGCATTTAAGGTGCTGCAGCTCCGCAAGCAGAGTTTTAATCCGCTGGCATCCTTTCATCTCGCGACGCGCGGTAATGCCGAGGCGCTGGGACTGGCTGAAACGATTGGTAGCGTTGCGCCGGGGCGGACGGCTGATCTTATCGTTCTGGACGCCAATGCGACGTC
>CAJYKO010000076.1 GCA_913775215.1 uncultured Devosia sp.
GCGCTCGCCATAAATCCGCGCTTTCTCGTCCATCTCGGCCAGAAAACGCACTCGCTGCTCCGCCGCATCGGTCAGCTCGCCAAACCCGTTAGCCAGCTCCACGCCACAGGCATAAACTTCGAACCGCTCGGACACGCGCCGATCCCCCGGCACCCGCCTCGCCAGCGCCGCCTCGCATGCCGGATAACGATCCAAAACCGTAATCCGCCCATTGCCCAATTGCGGCTCGACCTTCTCGACCAATATCCTGCTGAATAAATAGCTCCAGCTGTGATCCTCTGGCACTTCGAGACCCACCGCCAGCATCTGAGCCGCGAGTGCCTCGCCATCAGGCACGCCATCATAATCCATGGTCGCCAGCAGATCGATGCCCGCATGCACCAAAAACGCCTCGGCAACGCTCACCCGTTCCGCCTCCGTCCGCGGATCGCAGACCCGACCACGAAACTCGAACTGCCCAATCCCCGTCACCTCGGCCGCCAGCCGGATGATCTCCAGCGTATCCGCGATAATGACGTCATAGCCCTCGCCCACCCGATACCATTCGGCCATGGTGAATTCGGGATGGTGCAGCGCCGAGCGCTCGCGATTGCGCCAGACATGCTGCAGGCTCGCGATCCGCGTCTCGCCCGCAGCAAGCAGCTTCTTCATGGTGAACTCAGGCGAGGTGTGCAGATACATCCTCTGCCCCGCCCCATCATTGCCGATCATCATGGTCCCGAACGCATGAAGATGGGTTTCATTGCCCGGGGAACGCTGCAGCCCCGGCGGGTCGACAACGAGAAAATCTCGGTCTGCGAACCAGACCCGCACCCGCGCATCGAACCGGCTGCGCGCCAAAAGCACCGGACGCCGGTCGGCATGGCGCTCGGGCGCCCACCAGGGCGAGGACGATTGGGCGATGGATGCGGTCATGCGGTTTCTTGCCGTCCGGACTGGCGAAAGGGCGCGGAATAGGGTATCGGGCGCTCGACAACAGTTTTGGGCGCCTCGGGCAGTCTTGCCTCTATTACGCGCCAACGACACGAACAAGGAAGAAAAATGGTCAAGGTCATCGCCTCGTCCCTGCGCAAAGGCCATGTGGTCGAGCAGGACGGCAACCTGCACGTCGTGCTCACCGCCGAAAACGTCCACCCCGGCAAGGGCAACTCGGTGACCAACGTCACCATGCGCCGCATCTCCGATGGCGTGAAGGTCCTGGGCCGCTGGCGCACCGTTGAAATGGTCGAAAAGGCCGACGTCGATGACCGCGTGTATGACTATCTCTATTCGGACGGTGAAGGTAACCACTTCATGGAGCCCGAAACCTACGAACAGCTCGTCGTTCCCGACGACGTCATCGGCGACCAGAAGGCCTACCTTTCGGACGGCATGAAGGTTCACCTCATGACCCACGAAGGCATCGCCCTCTCGATGGAACTGCCGCAGCGTATGACCTTCGAAATCGTCGAGACCGAACCGGTCGTGAAGGGTCAGACGGCGTCCTCGTCCTACCAGCCCGCCGTCCTCAATAACGGCCTCCGCGTCATGGTCCCGCCCCACATCGACGCCGGCACCCGCATCGTCATCCTCACGGAAGACAATTCCTACGTGGAACGCGCCAAGGACTGAGCTGCGACGGCTCTTCGCGCCGGCAAAACTCCCCGGTGGGGAGTTTTGAGCAGGTCAGGCTCGGAGTCGCAGGGCCGAGCGCCACCAAGTGGACAGAGCACACAAAAACGGGCCCATTCGGGCCCGCTTTCATTTCCCCTCGATTTCCTTTTCGGCCTCATACCAGAAAAGCTCCGAGCTATCCGCCGGCGTGCCTTCAGCAAGCCAGCGGTCATAGGCGAGCTCGCGCTGATGCATTTCCTTGGCACGAAGCCAATATTCCATCGCCCGGCCTTCAGGGGCTCCGTCCTGTTGCCACAGGAAGTAGGCCGTCTGGCGCACCCTTTCGGCCATGGCAGTGTTTTTTTGCATCGGCGACCCCGCGTGGGTTAAGCGGCTTTCTGATTGACCGAAGCCAGAGCCACTTGGCTCAGCTTTTTGTCGGTCGCTTCTTCTTCCTTCAGCGTTTCGGAAAGAAGCTGGGCTATGTCGTTGTGGCCAAGCTGCTTGGCCCAGGTCACGAGCGTGCCGTAGCGCGCGATTTCATAGTGTTCGACAGCCTGGGCAGCCGCCACGAGGCCGGCGTCGAGCGCGGTCGCGCCCTTATATTCGTCCATAATCTCCTTGCCTTCTTCCAGAATGCCAAGGATTGCATCGCAGGTCTTGCCGCGGGCGGGCTTGCCAAGAATGTCGAACACCTGTTGCAGGCGCTCCACCTGACCCTCGGTTTCCTGATGGTGCTGCTCGAAGCCAGCCTTCAGTTCCGGCGAAGTCGCAGCCTTGGCCATCTTCGGAAGGGCTTTGAGGATCTGCCGTTCAGCGTAATAGATGTCCTTAAGGGTATCGAGGAACAGATCGTCGAGTTGCTTGTCAGCCATTTGTGCTCGTCTCCAGGAAAGTGCTTGAGATGACGCTGCCTCTGCAACGGCGCTTCTGGTGAGTGGTTCCGCCGCAAAAAACACGATCTGGTCTGGGAACCTGCATCCCGCGTAGAGTGATCACGAGGAGATTCTGCCCCATGCCGACATCGCTCTACCCCGCTGATTTTTACGCCGATCGGCGGACCCACACGGCCCATGCCGCCAGCCGCATTTTCGGCAGCCTCCCGAAGGGCCTCAAGCGGGACCGCGTTGCTGATATCGGCTGCGGCACCGGCACCTTCCTTGCCGCCTCCAGCGCCAGCTATCGCTTCGGCATGGAAGGCGATTGGGTGCGCCCAGAAATGCTCGACGATCCCGGCATCGACTTCCGTGGCCACAACCTCGAACAGCCCTTTTCCGGGCCAAAGGTCGACCTCGTCCTTTCTCTCGAAGTCGCTGAACACCTCGCCCCCAACCGCGCCGAAAGCTTTGTCGCCGACCTTGCTGCTATGGCTCCGGCCGTACTCTTCTCCGCCGCCATCCCCGGCCAGGGCGGTGTCGGGCATGTCAACGAGCAATGGCCAAGCTTCTGGGCCGGCCTTTTCGCCACCCATGGTCTCAAGCCCTATGACGTCATTCGCGACCAGATCTGGACCGACGACGCCATCCCCGCCTGGTACCGTCAGAACAGCATTCTGTGGCTCGACAAAAACACTGCCGATTCACTTGCATTAACGCCGACGCCACCCGAATTGCTCGACCGGGTCCATCCCGCCTTCTGGGCAAGAGCCAATCGCGAACTGCAATATGCGAATGCATTGCCGGAGTCGGAAGTGCTGCGACGTCAGACAGAACAAGAGCAGCAGTAACCCCCACCCAACCTCTCCTTGGGAGGGGGAGAAGCGCCTTGGCTCTAGCCGCGATCTAAGCGAGCCACCGGCAGATCCCTCCCCCTCCCCAGGGGGAGGCTAGGTGGGGGTGCCCACCTCACCGCGCCGCCCAGACCAATCCGCGCTTCAAAATCGTCCGCACCTGCGGAATCTCCAATTCATCTGCCGTGTGCCCGAGCGAGGAATAAAACACCCGCCCCCGGTCGTGCATGGTCGTAAACACCACCGGCATAACCACATCCTTGCGCCAGGGATGAAACTCTCCGGAAAACTTCGTCGTCGCGAGCACTTCAATCGCCGGATCGTAGTTGAGATAATACTGCTCCGAGGTGTGCTCGAAACTCTCGATCCCCGCCAGGATCGGATGATCGCTCCGCGTTACATCGACGGTGTA
>CAJYKO010000077.1 GCA_913775215.1 uncultured Devosia sp.
GCCTCGATTCAGAAGGCCCCGCCCCCATCGAGCAAACCTTCAGCGGCAACAAGATCGCGCTCGTCCTTGGTGCCGAAGGCAAGGGCCTGCGCCAGAAGACACGCGAAACGGTGACGCATTTGGCGCGCCTCGACATGCCGGGCGAAATCAAGTCACTCAATGTCTCGAATGCAGCCGCAATCGCACTGTATGCAACGCAGCAGTTTCTGGCGAAGGCGTAAGGCACGCAAAGAACAGACGCCTCCGCAATAGTAAGACTTAGAACAGCCCTGGAGAGACAACCCCATGAACCAAGCCCCCAAGCCCACCGGCGAACTGACGCTTCGCACGCTGGCCATGCCGGCCGATGCCAACCCGGCGGGCGATATTTTTGGGGGCTGGGTCATGTCTCAGATGGACTTGGCGAGCGGCATTCGTGCCGCCGAACGGGCGCGCTGTCGCGTGGTGACGGCAGCGGTGAAGGAAATGGCTTTCGAGCTTCCAGTCAAGATCGGCGATACGCTCTCCATCTACACCGACATCACACGCACGGGCCGCACATCTATCACCCTTTGCGTCGAAGCGTGGGCGCAGCGGTCGCGCTACGACAAGCTGGAGAAGGTCACGGCGGGCACCTTTATCATGGTTGCCATGGATGAGAACGGCAAGCCGGCACCGCTTCCCCCGCAAATCCCCGTCGAGACGATCGACGTCTGAGCGGCCGCTGTCACGACATGCGTTCAGACTCAACACTGAAGCGTGAGAAGCTGATCAAGAAGATCGCGGCACGCTCTTGTTATATCTTGAGATAGGCCGACGATCTGTCAAAGGACAGTCCCGGAAAAATGCCATTGGTTAGAGCTTCGCTACCGACATCGAACTGGCGGTAGAGCATGGCGGCGGCCACTTCACGCACGTCGCCGGTCGGCATCAGATCCCGGTCGTCCAGCAACTTGCCCTCGCCCAGCTCCGGCCATTTGCCCAGCACCCTACCACCCTGGATGCCTCCACCTGCGAGAATGGCAACGCCGCCCGTACCATGATCCGTGCCGCCAGTACCATTTTCCCGCACGGTGCGGCCGAACTCGGTCATCGCCAGAACCATGGTCGTCTTCCAAACATCGGGTCCCAACGCATCTTTCAGCGTGGTCAGTGCGATGGTCAAGTCCTTTACCGTGCGGGCGAACTGCGCCTTCTGGCCCGCATGCGTATCCCAACCATCGACGGAGAAGCTGGCGATGCGGTAATCCTCGCGCAGCATGCCGCCCGCAAGTTTCGCAATGTCGCGAATGCCCTGCCCGCGCTTTTCGTCCTGGAAAAGCTGCTCGGCCGCCATGTCGGTGCGCAAGGCTTCGGCAAGCACCCGGCTAAACTCGGCATCATTGGCATAGAGCCGCTTGAAGAAACCGACTTCATCCGCTGCCATCGTCATATTTGAACTCGAAGCCCAGACATCCGCCTCATTCGGCCCTGATAGAATAAGCTCCATCGATGTGTTGATATCGATGGCCTTGCGATCCTCCGACCGCGGAATGGCGGAAAGCGCCCGGTTCAGCCAGCCAGTGCGCTCGCCGTGCACAGCCTGCGAACCACTCTCCAGCATGTCCTGACCATCGAAATGACTCCGCTGGTCGCGATAAGGCGTCGAAACAGCATGGACGAAGGCCAACTCCTTCGCCTGCCACATGGGCATCAGAGCATCAGCCGCAGGGTTCAGGCCAAAATGTCCATCAAGATCGATCAGGCCGTCGTCTGGCTTCAGCGCCAATGTCGGACGAAACTGAGCGAAGGCGGGATCGCCATAAGGCTGCACCAGATCGAGCCCGTCCATAGCACCGCGTAGAACAATCGTGACGAAACGGTTCTCGCCCGGCATCGCGGCAAAGCTGACCGGGGAAAAAACCGGCACCGCCGCCGCACAACAAGCAGTCATCAGGAAGCTGCGGCGGCTCAAAATCATATCCTGAGAGAAGGCCATGTCCTATCTCCTGTTGAATTCGGGGGAAGACAACGCGAGCGTCAGACCGCTGACACGGTTCGGCGCCTGTCCCACCACACGGATCGTGTCGTCGCGCGCCTGTTCGGCCAGCGACACTTCGAGAAGCTTTTTCGGTTCCATGTCCTTGCCGAGCGTGCCGGCTGCTTTACGCGCCCAGAGAATGCGCTCGCTCATCTGGCTTGGCGAAAGCCAGGATGCGACGCCCTCCTCGAATCCGGCTGGGCTTGGCGGCTGCCAAACCGGCTGGCCCATGCGGCGAAGTGCTGCGACCGTCAGCGTCCGGGCAAGGCTTGCTTTCGGCTTTGGCAGTTGCGCTGGATCGGATGGCATCACGGCCTTCATACTCGCAGCAGGCTTGTCCATCGCCATCTGTCCGGCATCGCCAGGCATCGCCGGCGCCATCTCCTCACCGCTGCTCTTCAGCGCCTGCTGTGCCGCGGCTGCGGTCGGCGTATCAAACGGCGTGTAGCTGTCATCACCATCCGGAGACATGCGCTCTCGCCAGTTTTTACGGGTAATTCCGAAAGCCCGAAGTCCGGAGACGACGTAGTCGAATGGCAGTTTCATCTTGGCGCCGGGCTCCTGCCACGCGCGCGGGTGGTCGAGCATTGCGGCATAGACCTTGGCCAGATGCCCGTCGCTCGCCTTCCATTCTTGTACCATCGCAGTGACGACATCCGGGGGCGGATCGTCGGAAATGAAGTGGGTCACGAGTTTGCGGCAGATATGCTGCGCCGTCTCGGTTCTGCTCGCCAGATCGTCCAGCATGACGAGACAGTCATCGGCCGAGCGCGGGTTCCCACCGTATTTGACGCCCAGGACCTTGATCTCACCGGGTTCCGCCATGCGCGGGCGAAACAGCATCTCGTAATGATCGTCCACCGTCATACCGGTCAGCACCAGCGCCGCGGATCGCACATCGGCCTGCGTATAGCCGCTGCCCGCGCCCATCGTGTGCAACTCGATCAGTTCCCGACCAAGATTCTCATTCAGGCCCTTCTTGCGGTTCTGCGCCGCGGCAGACTGTGGGCCGGTCGATTGCGCCTGATCGAGATAGATCAGCATGGCGGGATGGAGAACCGCCGCCTGCAACAGGTCGCGGAACGATCCTGCAAGGTGCGGACGAATGGCCTCGACCTCATAGAGCGGCGTGATCACGCGCATTGGAAAAGATTTATGCGCATTGACCGAGAAGTGGTCGAACCAGAAAGCCGCCAGCCGCTCATGAAATCCATAGGGCGAGAATGTCGCCTGAAGCACGCGTGCAAGGCTATCGCGCTGGAAACTTTGCTCTGCTTTGCGTTGCAATTGCTGGCGAGCCGCGCGATCGTTCTCGGCGTCTTTCTTCGCAATCTTCAGAGCCTCAAACCCCTTGGCGAGGTCATCGGCCCGTTGCCGCGCATCAAAGGCACCGCCTATGGGAAAGAAGCTTTCCTTTAGCGGCGCGTCTACCAGTTGGACCAGTAGATCGTCCCTGTTCCGGCTGAGTATCTGGTCCGGCGCAAGACCGTAACCATAGCGGATCGCCGCTATCGTTGGAGAAAACGGAGCCATGTTTGCCACTCCTGCCAACTGTCAATGGCAAGAGAATCCCAGCCAAATCCGGCGGAAAAGCTGCAGAACTGCGGCATTTTGCCGACATGGACAATTTGTAACCCACCGCGGTGGTGTTTACCGTGTCACCTTTGCCGCAGTGACATGATGGCGAAAATGTGCCACTGCATATGCCATGAAGCTTATTCGCAGGATCATGCAGGATCGCAGTTCGGCTGGCGCTGTCGCAGTGCTGGCCCTGCTGCTGTTTCTGCTGCAAGGTCTTGCCAATGGCGTGGCGCACGGCAGCATGGCGGCCACCGCACTGGCGGCTGATGACATCATCTGTGCGGCTCATCTACCGGATGGCAGCGTTCAAAAACAATCGCCTGCCGAGAAGCTCGCCAATAGCTGCTGTGGCACACTCTGCCGCCTCGCTTCTGCATCCTTCACTGCTTTGCTGGCAAGTCCGAGCGAAATTGCCGGGCGTATCGTGCCGCATGTCCACGTCACGCTTTGGCGTTGGAGTGAAAGCAGGATCCCTGCGCCGCCCACGCACGAGCAGCAGCCCCGCGGCCCTCCCACTCCTTTTCACGCATGATCCGAGGCGCATCTCTGAAACAGAGAACGCGTCGATAACAATCAGCCTCGGCGCTGGTTACGGACATATGTCGCGTAGATCGCTTCGATTCCCGACGGCGATTCTACTGTCCGACCTGCGTTGAAATCTCCAGCGGGCATGTCACCGACTGCCTGCACCCTTTCGCGGAGTCAATAATGTCGATCAGCACCACTTCCGTGGGTGAACGCGTGAGCGCGCCGTCATCGCTCAATCTCTATCGCGCCGTCTGGCGCTGGCATTTTTACGCCGGTCTCTTCGTCCTTCCCTTCATGATAACGCTGGCCATCACCGGCGGGCTCTATCTCTTCAGGGATGAGTTGGACAATGCTTTCCATTCCAACCTGAAGCGGATCGAGGTAACAGAAACCGCCGCTGTCCTACCGTCGACAATCGTCGCCAACGCCGTCGCAGCTTTCCCAGGCACTGCCGTCAAACTCACTCAACCCGCCGATCCCGGCGCATCAACGGAAGTCACCGTGAGCACACCGGAGGGTAAGCGCGCCGTCTATGTGAATGGCTACACCGGACAAGTACTCGGCTCCCTGCCGGATCGCGGCACCGTCATGTGGACTATCCGTACGCTCCATAGCCTCAAATACTTCGGCACCTACGCCCGCTACCTCATCGAGATCGCCGCGGGTTGGTCGATCCTGCTCGTGGCGACCGGCATCTATCTCTGGTGGCCGCGCAACCAGACCGGCGGCGTGGTTTCCGTTCGCGGTACGCCCAAGAAGCGTGTCTTCTGGCGGGATATGCACGCCGTTACCGGCATCTTCGTCGGCGGCTTCATCGTCTTCCTCGCCATCACCGGCATGCCATGGTCGGGCGTGTGGGGTGGGAAGGTCAACGAATGGGCCAACGGCAACAATTTCGGTTACCCGGCAGGCGTGCGCGTCGATATTCCCATGTCTGGTGAACGGCTCGACGATGTCTCGAAAACCTCTTGGTCGCTGGAGCAGGCAAAGATACCGACGTCAGAGGGTCACGATCATGGGCAGCACGTGGAGACCGCACCCTCAATGCCTACGGATCATATGGCGATGAACCACGACCATGGCGATGAGATGACGGCCCCCATCGGCATCGATAAGGCGATCGCTCGCTTCGATGAACTCGGCCTCTCAGCCGGTTATGCAGTGGCACTGCCGACCAAACCGCAGGGCGTCTATAGCGGCTCCATTTACCCGGACGATCTCTCCAAACAGCGGGTCATCCATCTGGATCAATATACCGGCAAGCCGCTGATCGACATGAGCTACGCCGATTACGGCCCGCTTGGTCGCGGGCTGGAATGGGGCATCAACGTGCATATGGGCCAGCAATTCGGCCTTGCGAACCAGATCGTGCTGGCACTGGCCTGCCTCGCCATCATCCTGCTTGCCGTGTCAGGCGGCGTCATGTGGTGGAAGCGTCGTCCGAAAGGCTCGCTCGGCGTTCCGCCCATGCCTCAGAGCAAGCGTGCGCTTTACGGACTAGCCGCAATCCTGGCCGTGGGTGGGATCATCTTCCCTCTGGTCGGCGCAAGCCTGATCGTCATGCTGATTCTCGATCTGGTGGTCCAGAAGGTCGGGCAAAAGCACAAGACCGCTTCATGAACTGAACGGTCCCGGCTCGGATGACGACCGGTCAGCGTCAACCGAGTCGATAGGCCTTGCAGACACGATCGTCCGTCGTACGATAGGTTCGGAACCCGATGGCTTCGTAATAAGCCTGCCCCATGTCATTATCGGCGCCAATACTGGCGTCGATATTCTTTAGGCCAAAAGCCTCGGCTGCTTTGAGTGTCACCTTGAACAGCGCCTTGCCAACACCGCGTCGCGCAGCGAAGGGGCTGACATGCGTGCCGATGATGCCCCAACCTTCAGCTACACCGTAAGGATTGCCAGCAGCGGTGGCGAGCTTCAGCGACTGAAAGCCAAGAATGCGCCCATCCTCATCGACGGCAACCGTGCAGGCGATTCGGGCCGGATCCGAGATATAGTTCGTCGTGACAGTCTCAACATCCGTCGGGGTGTTTCGCAGCCCCGCCGCAAAGATTTCGTTCTGCACTGCAGCCATACCTTGCGCGTCTTCTTCTGTTGCGGGGCGCGTAATCATGACACTACCTCTTGTCTGCAAGGTTCAAGCCAGACCTTGATCCGCCGTCCAGCGGCGATGACGAGAACCAATATCGTTTTGTCTCCTGCTGCGTAACCCACACTCAAAGCATTTGACCCCGACCAGAACTGCTTTTCGAAGCGGGCTAAAAAACGACGATAAGAACGCGGCGGATAGCCTCTTGTTCCAATAAAACCGTTGCCTTTTTGTACTCGTTTTTTAGCGCTCGCCTCTTCCCTTTGCGCATCAAGCTCTCCATATTCCTCGCATGGCCAGATCACCCAAAAAACCCTCCGAAAGCTCCCCCTCCAATGGTTTTGAAGAGATGCCGCAGGCGTCCTTCGAAGGCGCTCCCCTCTCCGGCTCTGTTGCCGATTGGGTGAAGCAGCTGGAAGCGGAAGCCGAAGCGACCTCCGTCGAAACCCAGCGCGAAGTCGCCTCCAAGGCGGGCAAGCACCGCAAGAAGATCGAGATCGAAGCGCGCAAGGAAGCGGAAAAAGCAGCCGCAAAGGCCAGCAAGACGCCGACAGCCTCCAAGACCTCACGCGGCGTTTCCATCGGCGGCTCGTCCGATCCGAAGACCCGCGCCGCTGCTGGCCTCAATCCGGTCGCGGGCATGGACATATCGCTGGAAGATGCCGCATCCCTGGCGCCCGGTGCGGTAACAGCCACGGTGGACGCACTCTCAAAGCTCATCGAAAGCGGCAACCCGCTCTTCAAGGATGGCAAGCTGTGGACGCCCCACCGGCCTGCGCGGCCGCCGAAGTCCGAGGGCGGCATCGCCATTGAAATGGTGACGGACTACAAGCCCTCCGGCGACCAGCCGACGGCGATTGCCGATCTGGTGGAAGGCATCAATTCCGGTGACCGATCCCAGGTGCTTCTCGGCGTCACCGGCTCGGGCAAGACCTTTACCATGGCCAAGGTCATCGAGGCCACCAATCGCCCGGCGGTCATTCTGGCTCCTAACAAGACGCTTGCTGCGCAGCTCTATTCCGAGTTCAAGAACTTCTTCCCCAACAACGCGGTCGAGTATTTCGTCTCCTATTACGACTACTACCAGCCGGAAGCCTATGTGCCGCGCTCGGATACCTTCATCGAGAAGGAATCCTCGATCAACGAGCAGATCGACCGGATGCGCCACGCCGCTACCCGCGCCATTCTGGAGCGTGACGACTGCATCATCATCGCCTCCGTCTCCTGCATTTACGGTATCGGCTCGGTGGAAACCTACACCGCCATGACCTTCCAGATGCAGGTGGGCGACAAGCTGGATCAACGCCAGTTGCTGGCTGACCTCGTGGCGCAGCAATACAAGCGGCGCGACATGGATTTTCAGCGCGGCTCCTTCCGCGTGCGCGGCGATACGATCGAGCTTTTCCCGGCCCACTTGGAGGATGCTGCCTGGCGCATTTCCATGTGGGGAGACGAGATTGAGAGCATCACCGAATTCGACCCGCTGACTGGTCAGAAGACCGGCGATCTGCAATCGGTCAAGATCTACGCCAACTCGCACTATGTGACGCCGCGTCCGACGCTGAACGGCGCGATCAAGGCGATCAAGGAAGAGCTGAAACATCGTCTGGCGGAACTGGAAAAGGCTGGCCGCCTGCTGGAAGCCCAGCGCCTGGAGCAGCGCACCCGCTATGACATAGAAATGATGGAAGCCACCGGCTCCTGCAACGGCATCGAAAACTATTCTCGCTACCTGACGGGGCGCACGCCCGGCGAGCCGCCGCCGACGCTGTTCGAATATATTCCGGACAACGCGCTGATCTTCATCGACGAATCCCACGTCACCATTCCGCAGATCGGCGGCATGTATCGCGGCGACTTTCGCCGTAAGGCAACGCTGGCCGAATATGGCTTCCGCCTGCCCTCGTGCATGGACAACCGCCCGCTGCGCTTCGAGGAGTGGGATGCCATGCGTCCGCAAACCGTGGCCGTGTCGGCGACACCCGGCGGCTGGGAAATGGAACAGGCGGGCGGTGTCTTCGCCGAACAAGTCATCCGCCCGACGGGCCTTATCGATCCGCCAGTGGAAGTGCGCTCCGCACGATCTCAGGTGGACGACGTCCTGGGGGAAATCCGCGAGACCGCGGCCAAGGGCTATCGCACGCTCTGCACCGTGCTGACCAAGCGCATGGCCGAAGACCTGACAGAATATCTGCATGAACAGGGCGTTCGCGTGCGCTACATGCACTCGGACATCGACACGCTGGAGCGCATCGAAATCATTCGCGATCTGCGCCTTGGCGCTTTCGACGTGCTGGTGGGCATCAACCTGCTGCGCGAAGGTCTCGACATTCCCGAATGCGGCTTCGTCGCCATTCTGGATGCGGACAAGGAAGGCTTCCTGCGCTCCGAAACCTCGCTCATCCAGACCATCGGTCGCGCTGCGCGTAACGTCGATGGCAAGGTCATCCTCTATGCGGATAAGGTGACGGGCTCCATGAAGCGGGCGATGGAGGAAACAACCCGCCGTCGCGAAAAGCAGATGGCCTATAATGAAGAACACGGCATCACGCCGGAATCGGTCAAGGCCAAGATCTCCGACATTCTTGATTCAGTTTATGAACGCGACCACGTAAGGGCCGATATTTCCGGCGTTTCCGGCAAGGGCTTTGCGGATGGCGGCCACCTTGTCGGCAACAATCTTCAGGCGCATCTCAACGCCATGGAAAAACAGATGCGCGACGCCGCAGCCGATCTCGACTTCGAAAAGGCTGCCCGCCTGCGCGACGAAATCAAGCGCCTCAAAGCCGTCGAGCTTGCGGCAATGGATGACCCGATCGCCAAGCAAGAGGCGTCGAATGCCGAAGGCGTACGGGGGAAAGACACCTCGGGCAAAGCCAGAAAGAGGGGACCGGAGGGGGACGCCAAGTCCTTAGACGCCAACGGCAAATCCCTGTTTGCCAAACCCTCGCTGGACGACATGGGCCCTGGCACCGACACGGCAAAGCCCCTCTTCCGCAAGAACACGCTGGACGAAATGACGGTTGGCCGCACGGAAAAACCCGTCCGCGGCGCAGCGCCGGAAAAGCCTGCGACCCAAACCGGCAAGCGCGTTTCTCCACTGCTGGAAGGCCTGCCGGAAGTCGCGCATGGCGGCAAGGACGATCCTCGTCCATTGAAGCGTGGCAAGGTTGGCGTCGGCTCCTATGAGGATCCCGGCGAACAGAAGCGCAAGGGTCGCACAAAAGGCAAGACGGGCCGTCCGGGACGATAGCCCGCGCGCAGACAAACGTCTCTCGGGAACATTCAGGCGCGCAACGACCTTGCCGTTGCGCGCAATGAAACGGAAGGAGAAGCGATATGCGGCTGCACACCCTGGCTCTTTCCGCCATCGCCCTCGTCTGCCTCACCTCGCCCGCCCTCTCCGGCACCCTCAGCGACGCAACGTTCCACAGCAATGCGCTAAACGCCGATGTGCCGGTGAAGATCTACCGCCCGGATGGCGGGCCCCCGGACAACGGCTGGCCGGTTCTCTATCTGCTGCACGGCCATGATGGCGACCAGAACAGCTGGCGCGATCTTGGCAATATCGAAAAGACGCTGGACGGAATGATCGCCGCCGGCACGATACGCCCACTGGTCGTCGTCATGCCGGGCGTAAAGAACAGCTGGTATGTCGATTCCGCCGCCGTTGATGGCCCCGGCGATTACGAAACCGCTCTCACCGGCGATCTGCGCGTCCATGTCGAAAGTAGGTTACCGGTGCGCAAGGACAGGCAAGGCCGCGCCATGGCCGGCCTTTCCATGGGTGGCTTCGGTGCGCTACATCTGGCCTATGCACATGAAGATC
>CAJYKO010000078.1 GCA_913775215.1 uncultured Devosia sp.
GGCTTTTCCTATTTTATTCCGCAGCCAATCGCGAGGCGTTCCTGCTCGCGCCTGATGCTGCGGCGCGCAACGGCGCCAAGAACTGGCCCACTTTGTCCAAAACACTGTCGACGCAGTAGTGCTCGGCAACGCTCCCCACTATCTTTCCGCAACACTGATTCCCCTCTGCCTTGGGCGAGGGCGTATGGAGACCGACGATGACCGATATCATTGAGCTCAAGGCAACAGACCTCGCCGCCATGCTCTGCTCGCGGGTTTGCCATGACCTCATCAATCCCATCGGCGCCATCGGCAATGGCCTCGAAGTCCTGGCCGATCCCAATCAGGCCGAAATGTCCGAAGGCGCCCGCGATCTCATCGCCAGCGCAGCCAAGCAAAGCCGCGCCAAGCTCGAATTCGCTCGTCTTGCCTATGGCGCCTCCTCGACTGCCGGCACCGATATTGACACGCGCGAATGCGAACGCGTTGCGCGCATTCTCTTTGACATCGAAAAAGCCGATCTCGATTGGCAGGTGCCGCTGATCCTTCTGCCCAAGCACAAAGCCAAACTGCTGATGAACATGCTACTGATTGCAGCCGGTTCGGTGCCGCGCGGTGGTCTCGTAACGGTCAAGGTCACCGGCGCTGCTGGCGAAGAAAAGTTTGAATTCAATTCCAAGAGCGATCCGGAAAAGCGCCAGAAGACGCTCGTTCCGTCGGGCTCTGCCGGCCTTCTCTCCGGCATGCCCGATGAAGGTTCGGTCGATGCACGCGGCATCCAGCCCTTCTATACAGGTCTTCTCGCCCGCATGACCGACATGGAACTCGATATCGGCATCGAGCAGGACGTGTTCTTTTTCACTGCAATCCCGAAGTCGAAGGATGCCGAAGAGGCCCCGGCCGCTGCTGAGTCTGCAAAGGCCGAAGAAACCAAGACCGAGGAGGCAAAGGTCGAATAGTTGCCTTTGCGCTAACCTTTCTCGAACGAGTTTTCCTGCATACTCCGGGTGCCTTTGCCGCCCGGAGTTTTTTCATGCCAACCTGCCTCATCATCGACGACTCCAGCGTCGTCCGGAAGGTTGCGCGGCGTATCCTCGAAGATCTCGATTATGAGGTCGAAGAGGCAGAGGACGGGCAGGAAGCCTTCGAAAAGTGCAAGGCGAACATGCCCGACACGATCCTCCTCGATTGGCAGATGCCCATCATGAGTGGGCTGGAGTTTTTGAAGCACCTTCGCGCCTATATCGGCGGAGAGACACCCCATATCGTTTACTGCACGGTCGAAAACGACATCGGCGCCATCGCCATGGCGCGCAAGGCCGGCGCCAACGACTATATGATGAAGCCTTTCGATCGCTCGATCCTGGCCGCCAAGTTCGACCGCGCCAGCCTCGCCTGAGGTGAGCTCTCAGGCCGTCAGCGCATCGGTCGTCTCCTCGGCGCGACCGAGGAGATAGGCCTTTTCGCGCTCGTTGCGCGTCAACTCCGCGGCCTTTCGGAAATCGAGATTGGCCTCGGTGTGCCGCCCAAGCTTGCTCAAGAGATCGCCGCGCACCCCATAAAGCAGGTGGTAGTTGTCGAGAAGGCCCCCGGCCTTGATGGCTTCGACCAAGACCAGCGCCGGGGCAGGGCCCTCGGCCATGGAGACGGCGACGGCACGATTGAGTTCGACAACCGGTGAGGGCATGACATCAACCAGTAGCGCATAAAGCGCAGCGATCCGTCGCCAGTCCGTGTCCTCGGCCCGACGCGCCCGGGCGTGGCAGGCCGCGATCGCTGCCTGTAGGGCATAAGGGCCAGTGTCGCCCCCGAGCGCAGTCACCCGCTGCAAGCCATTTAGGCCACGGCGGATCATGAGCTGATCCCAAAGCGCGCGGTTCTGGTCGGGCAGCAGGATCGGCTCGCCCTTGGCATTGGTGCGGGCCTTGACGCGGCTATGCTGGATTTCCATCAGCGCCAGCAGGCCGTGGACTTCGGCTTCCTCCGGCATCAATTGCGTCAGGATGCGCCCCATACGCATGGCCTCTTCGCAAAGCTGGGGTCGCATCCAGTCTTCGCCCGTCGTCGCCGAGTATCCCTCGTTAAAGATGAGGTAGAGGACGCCGAGCACCGAGGTAAGCCGCTCCGCCCGCTCCTTGCCGCGCGGCACTTCATAGGGCAGGCCGGCATCGGCAATGGTGCGTTTGGCGCGGACGATGCGCTGGCCGATCGTCGTGTCGTTGGCCAGAAATGCCCGGGCGATCTCTTCGGTCGTCAGCCCGCCAATCAGCCGCAAGGTCAGCGCCACGCGGCTTTCGGCCGGCAGGATCGGATGGCATGATGTGAAAATCAGACGCAGCAGATCGTCGCCAACATCGTCGTCCATGCTTTCGTGGATGGCGGTTTCGGCGTCAGGCACGTCTTCCTCCATCGTTCGCCCGACTTCCTCCAGCTTGCCCGCCGCCATCTTGCGGTGCCGGAAATAGTCGATTGCCTTGCGCTTGCCCGCCTGCATCAGCCAGGCGCCGGGATTGCGCGGTACGCCCGTTTCCGGCCAGTGCTTGAGCGCGGCCATAAGCGCGTCCTGCGCCAGTTCTTCGGCGAGCGAGATATCGCGAACAACGCGTGTCAGGCTCGCGATCAGGCGCGCCTGCTCCTGCCGCCAGACCGTTGTGATGGCTTTGTCCGTTTCGGTGCGATTGCTCATCAATATTCTCCTCGCAGCGCGAATGTTGCCAGCAATGGGCTGCCGAGAACATCCCTCGAGACATGTGCTGGCTGGTGCCGGTTCGGAAGTCTTGGTTCTTCATGCCTCCATGACGGATGGCCAGACAAGCCTTCGACACAGAGCCAAAAGAAAAGCCCCGCTGTTGAGCGGGGCTTTTTGGAGAATGACGCTGAAGCGATGCGGGCGCTTAGGCGACGTTTTCGCTATAGACATCGGCCTCGTCAGGCTCGCGCAGCACATAGCCGCGGCCCCAGACGGTTTCGATGTAATTCTTGCCGCCGGTCGCAACGCTGAGCTTCTTGCGCAGCTTGCAGATGAAGACGTCGATGATCTTCAGTTCCGGCTCGTC
>CAJYKO010000079.1 GCA_913775215.1 uncultured Devosia sp.
TGGATGCTGAGGTCAGGGTCATAGCTCGCTCCTAATTCGCCCTGATCCGCGGATCGAGCAGCGGATAGACGAACTCGAGCAGCGTCATCAAAAGGGCGATGGCGATGGTGATGAAAAGAACGATGCCGTAGATGACCGGGAAATCATTGGCGCGAATGGCAAGATTGAGCGCGGTGCCGATGCCCGGCAGGCCGAACAGTCCTTCGACGACAACGGCCGAGGTCACGACTGTGCCCAGGGCCAAGGCAAGCCCGGTGACCTGCGGCAACAATGCATTGCGCAGATAATAGTCGCGGAAGATGCGTCGACCGGTGAGGCCCTTGTGTTCAGCGAAGTTGACATAGTCCTCGCCCTGGATGGTGATGCCCATGCCGCGCATCGACAGCACCCAGCCGCCTACCGATCCGAGGATCAGCGACAGCGCGGGCAGGATTTGGTGCTCCATCAGATCGATGAAGAAGGACCAAGACCAGGTCGGCACGATTCCGACCGAATAGGCGCCG
Organism: uncultured Devosia sp.; assembly: GCA_913775215.1. GTDB lineage: Bacteria > Pseudomonadota > Alphaproteobacteria > Rhizobiales > Devosiaceae > Devosia. The sequence goes on from CAJYKO010000079.1 coordinate 504, forward strand.
CCGAGCGGCAGCCATTTGAGGCGGAAACCGATGAAGAAAAGCAGCAGGATGCCCATGATGACGGGCGGCACGCCGGTGAGCAGGATGAATGGCGTCGCCGTAGAGCGCAGCCAACCAGGCGCCTTTGGCCAGGCGGCAACAGCGCCGAGAATAGTGCCGAGCACGAAGCTGATGACCGTCGTCACAAGCAGAAGGCCAATGGTCCAGGGCAAGGACTGCGCAATGACATCGGTAACCGTCATTGGATAGCGGCTCAGCGAATAGCCGAAATCCATCCTCAGGATATTGCCAAGGTACTGCCAGTATTGCTCGAGCAAAGGCTTATCTAGGCCGAATTGCTGCTGCATCGAGGCAATGAGCTTTTCGACATCGGCGGGCGAAAATCCGCCTGTGCGGGCCAATTCACCGAAGCGTTCGCGAATGGCGTTGCGCGGCGAAAGGCGCGGAATAAAGAAGACGATTGTGGACGCAGCCCACACGACCAGGACGAAAAACAAGAGCCGCCTGGCGACGATCCGTATATTCACTGGACTATTCCCGATGCACTGGATGGATGGGGTGCGCACCGGGGCGCGCATCCCTTTGGGATCGGAAGATCAGTTGCCCGAGGACTTGAGGCCGGTGATCACCAGCATGCCTGTGTGAGCCCAGAAGGCGCCATTGGTGCCCATGCCCACATTGGTGGCGCTCGGCCAATTGGTCCAATAGTGGTTGTTGTAGGGAATGCGATGGAGCCACTGGATCACCGGCACGTCGATGACATCGCGCCAGTAAATGCCGAGCGCCTTGGCAGCACCCGAGATGAACTTGGGATCGTCCGAACCGAGCGGGGCAATCTCATCGAGAATGGCATCGAATTCCGGGTTCTTGTAGCGCGAGAACCGGTTGTTGCCGGCCGATGAACCGATCGCTTCGGAATAGCGGCCATGGAAGAGGTTGAGCGCTTCGAACGGGTCGAAGAGGCTGGCGCCGTGGCCGAAGAGATAGAGCCCGGCTTTGCCATCGACCATGTTCTGATAGGCATCGGTGCCGAAATTGACGTTGGAGTCAAAACCAGCCTGGCGCAGCATTTCGGCAAGCACCGGGGCGATATCGCCGTGGATGCTTTCGAAGGCCTGGATGGTAGCATCGAGCGTCTTGCCGTCTTTTTCCCAGAGACCATCACCATTCTTGATGAAGCCAGCCTCTTCCATGAGCCTGGCGCTCTCATCGACGTCATAGGCGCCGGGATTGTACTTGTCCTGCTCAGCCTTGACCTCAGGACTATCCGCAAAGGTCTGGAGATTGGGATAGAGCGGGAAAGGATAGATCGTTGCGATCTCGGCGCCTTCGTAAAGCACTTCGTTGATCAGGTCGCGATTGACGGCGAGGCTGATGGCCTTGCGGACCCGCACGTCGCTATAGGGCTCGAGCTGGTCGTTCATCCAGAGCGAGTTCGGCCACCAGTCGAGATAACCGTAAGGCGACTCTGTGCCGGTCCAGGACTGGATATCCGGATTTTGCTGCAAGATGTTGCCGATGATCTGGGCGCGCATGTCGACCGAGGAGTCGAACTCGTTGTTCACGAGACGCTGCGCGACCGTATCGATCGGTTGGTTGAGAATATTGACGACAATGACGCGCTTGACCGCCGGCTTCTCGACGCGGCCGGCCTCAACAGCCCACCAATCGTCGCGGAGATCGAGGATCTTCTGATTGGCGTTCCAGGCAACGATGTCATAGGGGCCCGAATGCGGCATTTCGGCGAGGCCCGGGGCCTTGGTCGGATCTTCCTGCTTTTCGAGCCAGTGCTTCGGCACGATCGGTATACCGGTATCGAACTTTTCGGTCAGAACTTCGAACTTGAAGCGCGGCGCTGGCTGCTTGAACGTCACCTCGACCGTGTGCTCGTCTTTGGCGGAAATGGTGTCGACGAGATCGGAGAACTGGGCATGGTAGGGCAGCGTTTCGTACTGCTTCTGCCCTTCGAACGTATAGACGACGTCCTCGGCCGTGACCGGCTCACCATCGGACCATTTGGCCATCGGGTTGAGCTTGATCTCAAGCGCGGTGAAATCGTCCTTGGTATATTCCATGCTGTCGGCCAGCCATGGAATGAACTCATTCTTGTAAATGCCGAAATACATCAGCGGCTCGAACAGGAGGTTATTGCCTTCCTGATGGGTATAGCCGGGCAAAACCCACGGATTCGTCGTGCCGATCGACGAGGAGGCGGAAACGCCCCAGGCCAGGTTCAGCGTCTCGTTACGCGCCACCTCCGGCAGCGACTGCGGCACGATTTCAGTCGGCGGCGGCGCACCGGTCTGGCCTAGCGCGGCCACCGGCAGCGTGATCAGCCCTAGGGCCAGCACCGCTGCGGTAACTGTTTGGAACTTGAACATTAGTCAGCTCTCTCCCTTAATGCGCGGACGAGCCGACTGCCCTGTCTTTTGACAAAGCCCCTCCCGGCCAATCCGCCTCCTCTCACCGGCTAAGCCGGTATCGCTTTTGGTGAAGCCCAGGCCGCGATCTCCTCAAACCGCACTCGCCGGGCCTTTATTCACCTGATGGATGGTTCGATCTTTGCCGAATACAACCATCTTCGAAGTTGATATTGCGCCAACGCTAAATCGTTTGCAACAATATATATTCTCTCTATTTTATTATGCGAGATTATATATTCTGACACCCCAGATGGATGGCAGTTAATCTGCGTAGAGATTATTTTACTTACAATCAGTCCTTTATAGAGAACGCCGATACCTTCTGCGTTATACGCAAAGGGATGCCAGCATTGAGCGCGACGTCCGTAGGCACGCCGCGGCGATTGATGGGATTGGGTTGGGTGGAAACAGCAGTGTTGAGGTCGAAAGCCGACGCAATCGGCTCGACGCCAACACCCCGATATTGGCCATGCCATGGCGCGCCGTCGATGCCACGATCCGTGTACCAAATTTGCAGCGAAGGCAGGATGGTGCGATCCCAGTCGAGCTCTATGCCCATGGCCTCGTCGAGAAAGACCGCGCGTAAGGGCCCCGTCGTGCCACAGAGCTGGACGCTGAAGTTTTTAGTCGAGAGCGGCAGATGCGACATATCCACTACACCGCTCGGCGTGGGTACGCTGTCGAGGCGCGAAAACTCCTGCATGTCCCCATCGCGAACCTGACGCGGATGAACTAGGCCAAACGCAAAATCGGCCTGAAGCTGCAAGCGGCCCGGCGTTTCGGGCAGACGCAGAATAGGATGAAGACCGATGGAAATTGATCCCGACCGGCGAGGATAGATCGTCAGTTCCGACTCGAGAATTGGGCTGCCCTCACGCCCCAGAACGGTACGCTCCAAGCGCTGCACGATATGATCGTCGGGGTAATCGAGCCCAAGTGTGACGCTGCTGTCGGTCTGTGCCACCAGCACCCATTCGGCATCGCCTGCTGGACCGTGAATAGGCAGAAGCGGCGGTTCGCTAATCAGCTCGGCCCAGTCGCGCGGGCCAATTGGCTCTGCCGGCCCTGCACCGAACGGCACGCAAGCGAAATCCCCGCCGAGCTCACGCAGATGGCCGATGATATTGGGGTCGTCCATGGTTCCCATCCAGGGCGCGCGGGCGAAGGGGCGAAAGGCACCGGCAGGCAAATCGAACCGGCAATCGGCAAGAACCGCCGCGGTGCTGAGCACCACAGCCTGGCCATGACTCCAATTGAGCCGGTATTCGGTCACGCGACGGCCCTCACCAATTGGTCACCGAGCCGTCGCGTCGGCGCAAGTGCGGCGCTTCCCAGAAGCGGAAGCTGTCATGGGTCAGTTTGTCTTCATCGATCTCGACACCCAGGCCCGGTGTCTCTGGCACCTTATAGGTGACGCCTTCCAGCATGGGTTGCTGGGTAAAGAGCCCATAGCCCGGATCGGCGCCATAGAGATCGCCTGCGGCCACGCGCGTTTCGAGCCAGGAAAAATTGGCGACTGCGGCCGAGAAATGGATGGTCGCGGCTGTGCAGATCGGCCCTAGCGGATTATGGGGCATCATGTCGACGTAATGCGCTTCGCTCCAACCGGCGACTTTCATGGCCTCGGTAAAGCCGCCGACATTGCAAAGATCGAGTCGATTGAACTGGTGAATGTCGCGCTCGATATAGGGCAGGAACTGCCATTTGCTGGCGAATTCCTCGCCGATAGCGAAAGGCACATCGGTCATGCGGCGCAGCGCCTCATAGGCTTCCGGCGTCTCGTCGCGGATCGGTTCTTCGAGGAAATCGAGCGTACCGGACGGCATTTTCTGGCAAAAGCTTGCCGCCTCCGCGACGCTGAGACGATGGTGATAATCGATGCCTATGACGACCTCGTCGCCAAGCTCCTCCCGCGCCTTGATCAACCACTTCGCGGTTTTGCCGATGGATTCGCGTGGTTCGAAAATGCCTTGGCCCTCGTCCCAGGCGCCGGGAAAGAAGCGAACGACATTCCAGCCATGGGCGATGAGCGCCTTGGCGCGCTCGATAGTTTCGGGACCATCTAGGCTCCCGGTCGAGGGGAAGGTCGGGATGACATCGCGATGCTTGCCGCCAAGGAGCTCATAGACCGGAACACCAAGCGCCTTGCCCTTGATGTCATGCAGAGCAATGTCGATGGCCGATTGCGCGGCGAGAAGGACGCGGCCACCTTCAAAATATTGGCTGCGATAGAGCTCCTGCCAGATCGCACCGATCCGCATGGGATCGCGGCCGATGAGAAACTCGCGAAAATGCTCGATGGCCCCGACGACCGCCTTTTCGCGTCCGGAAAGGCCGCTTTCGCCCCAACCGTAAATGCCTTCATCGGTCTCGATCTTGACGATGAGCTGGTTGCGATGCCCGACCCAGGCGGGAAATGGCTTGATTGCTGTGATCTTCATGGCCGGACTACCAACTGGTGAGCGTGCCGTCTTCTAGACGGGCAACGGGCAAGTAAGCGGGTTCGTAGGGGTGGCGGGCCGCAACGGCCTCGTCGATATCGACACCATGACCGGGCGCTTCGCCCGGCTGCAGATAGCCGCGGCCATAGGTCCAGGCGCGGGGAAACATTTCGAGCGTTTGATCCGTGTAACCGGAGAATTCCTGGATGCCGAAATTGGGGATCGCGGTATCGACATGGATATTGCAGCCCATGGCGACCGGCGACACGTCCATCGGCCCATGACAGGCCGAGCGGATGTGATAGATTGCGGCAAAATCGAAGATTTTCTTGATGCCCGTGACGCCGCCGGCATGGACGGAAGTCACACGGATATAGTCGATCAGCTGTTCGGTGATCAGCGTCGTCGTATCGTAGATGGAATTGAACACTTCCCCCACCGCGATGGGTTGGGTGGTGTGTTGGCGGAAGAGCCGGAACCCTTCTTGCAGTTCGGCTGGAATCGCGTCCTCAAGCCAGAAGAGGCGAAAGGGCTCCAAATCCTTGCCCAGCCGCGCCGCCTCGATGGGCGTCAGGCGATGATGGACGTCGTGGAGGAGATGCACATCCCAGCCCACAGCGTCGCGCAGCTTGGAAAAGAGCTTTGGCACCAGCGGTAGATATTTGTGGGTTGCCCAGACTTCTTCGTTCGGCAGCGGATGGATCATCCCGCCAGCGGCCTGGTCGGTTGAGGGCCCGGTGCCATAGATCGGCGGCAGGCCTGGAATGGCGACCTGGGCACGGATGGCGTCTAGTCCCTGCTCCTTGAGCGCCAGGACGCCCTCGACGACCTCGTTGATCTCCATGCCGCTCGCGTGCTTATAGACCATCACCTTCTCGCGCGAGCGACCGCCAAGCAGTTGGTAGAGCGGCATATTTGCCGCCTTGGCTTTAATATCCCAGAGGGCCATGTCGATGCCGGAAATGGCCGCCATGGTGATGGGACCACGACGCCAATAGGCGCCCTTGTAGAGATACTGCCAGATATCCTCGCTGCGCATCGGATCGCGACCGATGAGACAGGGCACGACATGGTCTTCGAGATAGGCGACCACGGCCTTTTCGCGGCCGTTTACAGTCGCGTCGCCAATGCCATAGAGGCCCTGGTCGGTCATGATCTTGACCGTGACGAAGTTGCGGCCAGGCGATGCGACGATGATTTTTATCTCGGTGATCTTCATGACTGCTCAGCGGACATGCGGATGGAAAGCGACGACGGTGGGGGAGCCGACGGCAACGGCGGGCTCGATGGGGTCGAGATCGCCGGTTTCCGGGCGATAACGGAAAAGGGTCAGGCAATCGCTTTCCTGGTTGGCGACAACCAGGATCGTGCCGGAGGGATCGAGGGCGAGATCGCGCGGAATGCGCCCGCCGCTTGGCGTGGTGCCGAGGAAGGTGGCGATGCCGGTCTGCGGATCGGCGCTGAAGCGGGCGACGCTGTCGTGACCGCGATTGCCGACGTAGACGTGACGAGCATCGCGCGAGATGGCGATGGCTGAGGCCGATGCGCCGTCATGGCCGCCCTGTGGCAAAGTCGACGTTGACGCGGTGGCTTGGAGCGTACCGGCTTCGGCATCGAAGGCCATGGTGACAAGGGCACAGTCGAGTTCGGTGACGCAATAAACTATTGGTAAGCTTGGATGAAAGCAGAAGTGCCGCGGTCCGGAGCCGGGCGGCAATACGGCTTCACCGTGCTTTTCCACCGTGCCTGTGCTGGCGTCGAACCGATAGATCTTCAGGCGATCAAGGCCGAGATCGGAGACGATGACGAAGCGGTTGTCCGGTGTCCACTGGATGCAATGGGCATGCGGGCGATCCTGCCGCGATGCGTTTGGACCGCTTCCCTGATGGGCCACCTCCGCCGTCGGGGTGCCAAGCCGGCCCATCTGGTCTGCAGGGTATATCGCGAAGGATTTGTTAGGCTCTTCGGTGATCGGCAGGCCGCCATAGTTGGCGATGCCGACATAGCGCCCGGTGCGATCGAAGGCGGTGTGGCAGGTGTAGTCGCCGCGGGTCGCTTGCTTGTTGAGATAGCGCAGAGAGGCGGTTAAGTCCTTGATTTCATAGGTGGTAACGAGACCTTCGTGCCAGCCATCGACCTCGCTGACGGCGGCGAGGGCGTGGCCCTGGGGGGCGAAGGCGATGAAGGTTGGGTTGTCGATGCCTTCGGTGATCCCCAGAGGTTCGACGCTTCCGGTATCGAGATCGAGCTCGAAAGCAGCAATGCCTTTGCCAGCGGCTTTGGCGACATAGCCGATGCCGCGATTGACGCCACCGATGTAAAAAAGCGCTTTTGGCATATAGGCTTAGTCCTGGCTGAATTCGAAGAATCATCCGGACCGTCGGCCCGAATGACGGGGCCGCTAGACGAGGCCGGAATATTGGGCCATGCGCACAAGGCCCTGCATATAGCCGATGGCGTGGGCGCGGCCGCGATGGTTCCAGTCGCTGTCGCCGTCCATCTTGGGAACGTGATCGTCGAGCAAAAATCCATCGAAGCCGTGGCGCGCGAGGAGGGCGATAACCTCGGCCGGATCGTAGTTTCCGTCGCCGATGAAGCACTCGGTGAAGTTGGGGACATAGCCCTGCACATCGCGGAAATGGATGTAGGCAATTGCACCGCGCGGGGCAAAGAACGTTACCAATTCGTTAACGTTGACCGCGCCCCCCGGCATTTCCGAGCAACAGCCAAGGCAAAGGTCGAGCGCCCAGGCCGAAGACTGGCCGGCCATCTCATAGGCCTTATAAAATCCTTGAGGCCGATAGAAGAGACGCGCCACGCCACCGAGCATCGGCACCGGCGGATCGTCGGGATGGAGCGCGAGGCGCAGGCCCTCTTCTTCGGCGACCGGCAGAACGGCTTCGATGAAGTAGCGATAGTTTTCCCACATCGCGTCTTCGGTGATGACGGGACCGTCCTTGCCAAAGAGCGGCATCGAACTTGCGCGGCCGAGGGTCGTGGGCATGAAGCTGCGGAGCTGGTCAAGATTGTCGGCATTGGCTTCAACCACGGCCATGTCGAACTGCCGTGCCAAGGCGCCACCGCGCGTCGTGGCCGCGCGATCCGTCGACCACACCGAATTGGGCATGAAGTGATAGCCGAGGACCGGGACGCCGGCGCGAGCGACGGCACGAATGGTCGCCTGGTAGTTTTCGATCTGCTCGTCCCGACCTTCAAGGCCGAGCATGGCCTTGTGATAGAAGTGGGTGGGCACGTTTTCGATGGCTTCGAATTTTAGGCCAGCCGCTTCGACCTGTTCGACCAGGGCGCGAACATCCTGCTGTTCCCAGCGGTGATCGCCGGGCAGGTTGGGATTGTTCATCTGAATGCCGCTGGCGCCGATCTGCGCGGCAAAGCGCAGGCGCTCTTCGGTCAGATCGTGGAACTGCCCCACCGCGATCCTGATCGCCATGGCCCCTCCTCCCCGCCGGTCAGTCGCGCAGTGCGCCGCCGATCATTTGTAGCCATGTTAGGAGGCAAACCTTCATCTTGCCAAGCTTCATCACATCAAATTTCCAAAATAATGTACGATTTTTCTGGTGACGCATATTTTCTGATGTGTTGTCGGGTTTTACGGCAAGCGCGTTTCGTGCCTTGGCGCAAACTCGCTTTGGCTAAAGGCGGATTGCATGTTGATCTCGGTCCATTCGTGCGGATAGCCGAGTTTGAGCGGCATGGCGGCGGTCAGGGCGTCCCGCACATCCTGAGGCAGATCGATGTCGCCCGCTTCCATATTCTCCGCTACCTGTTCCACCCGGCGCGCACCGATGATGGCGGCGGTAATCCGGCGATCCCCGAACAGCCAGCTCAGCGCCACCTGGCTTGGCGTATGGCCAAGACGCGCGGCGGTTTCGACAACCATGTCGATCATCTTGAGCGCGTCGTCGAACCAATAGCGCGGTAAGGCGACCGCAGCTTGATGGCCGATGCGCGATTGCGCATCCGGCGCCTGCTGGTCGCGATATTTGCCGGTCAGCATGCCGGCGGCGAGCGGACTCCAGCAGATCATGCCGAGCCCTGAATCCTCGCAGGCTGGCAGGATCTCGCGTTCGATATCGCGCCGCACGAGATTGTAGAGATGCTGGGCCGAGATCAGGGGCTCATAACCCTTGGCATCGGCCAGCGTATTGGCCTTGGCGATCTGCCAGCCGTAAAAATTCGAGCAGCCGAGATAACGTACCTTGCCGGAGCGAACGAGATCGTCCGCAGCCCGCATCGTCTCCTCGATAGGCGTGTAGGGGTCGGGACCGTGGAACTGGTAGAGGTCGATATAGTCGAGCCCCAGCCGCTTGAGGCTTTTCTCGCAGGCCTCGATGATGTGTTTTCGCGACAGGCCGCGGGACGTCGGGGCCTGATTGGTGGGGAACCAGCATTTGGTGGCGATGACGAGATCGTCGCGCGCATGATCCCTCAGCGCGACGCCGAGCATGCGTTCGCTCTCGCCACCACTATAGCCATTGGCCGTATCGATGAAATTGCCGCCGCCCTCGATGAACTTTGCAACGATGGCGCTCGAGGTTTCCTGATCGCAGCCCCAGTCCTTGTTGCCGAAGGTCATGGTCCCAAGGCAAAGGCGCGAAACGAGGAGGCCCGAACGGCCGAGATGGCGATATTTCATCGATCTATCCTTTTGAAAATTTAGTCGAAGAACCCCTGGTCCTCTTCGAGCAGATACTTTTTAGCCCCTTCCGGATCGATATCGAGACCAAGGCCGGGACCGGGCAGAAGCGCGACGTGACTATCTGTCACGATCGGTCCATCGGGCAGGCCCATGACGATGTCCTCCCACCAGGGATCGGAGGCGCTCGGATATTCAAAGGCGATGTAATTGGCCGGGAGCGTGGCGCAGACATTGATCAAGGCGCCGAGGCCGAGGAGCCCATTGGCCGTGCCGTGCGGGGCCATCATGATCGAATGCATATAGGCGTGCTCGGCGACCCATTTCAGCTCGGCAATGCCGCCGATATCGGCCGGGTCGGGCCCGACGACGCGGACTGCCTGGGTTTCGATCAGCTCCTTGAAATTGTGCCGGAGATAGATCTGCTCGCCGGTATGGATCGGTGTCGAGGTTGACGTGGTCAATTCGCGATAGGCCTGCGGATTGACCCAGGGGACATAATCGCCGGTCAGCATGTCCTCGAGCCACATGAGGTCGTATTTTTCAGATCGGAAGAGCACACGTCTGAACTCCAGTCACCAGTCTGGATCTCGTATGCC
>CAJYKO010000080.1 GCA_913775215.1 uncultured Devosia sp.
CTCACCATCCACAAGGGTGAGGTTGTCGGCGTCGCCGGTCTCCTTGGCTCGGGCCGCACCGAAATGGCGCGCATCATGTTCGGCGCTGATTCAGCCGACGAAGGCACTGTCTCGGTCGCCGGCAAGCCCACCTCGATTTCTAAGCCCACCGATGCCATCGCCCATGGCTTCGGCTTCTGCCCCGAGGACAGAAAAGCCGAAGGCATTTTTGGCGATCTTTCGGTGCGCGAAAACATCGTCATTGCCCTTCAGGGCAAGCTTGGCTGGTTCAGCGCCCTGACGCGCGACGAGCAGATGGAAATCGCCGGCCGGTTCGGTGAGTCTATGGATATCCGCGCTGCCTCTCTCGATATGCCCATAAAACTTCTGTCGGGCGGCAATCAGCAAAAGGCGATCCTGTCGCGCTGGCTCGCCACCGACCCGACCTTCCTCATTCTCGACGAACCGACGCGCGGCATCGATGTCGGCGCCCATGCCGAAATCGTCCGCACCATCAATCGCCTGCGCGATGAGGGCCTGGCGCTCGTCGTCATCTCGTCCGAACTCGACGAGGTCGTCGCCTATTCCTCGCGCATCGTCGTCATGCGCGATCGTGAGCTGGTCGCCGAGCTCAATGGCGAAAACATCAATCCCGGGGTCATCGTGCAGGCCATTGCCAATCATAAAGACGGGGTAGAGGCATGATCCGCCGCTCGCTCCTCAAGCTCGCCAATCCTCAACTCCTCGCGCTGATCGGCGTCTTGCTGATCAATTGGCTCTTGTTCCCCAATTTCTTCCGCGTCACCTGGCAGGATGGCCGCTTTTTCGGTTCCCTGATCGACGTGCTCAATCGCGGCGCCCCGGTCGCCATTCTTGCCGTCGGCATGGTCGGGGTCATCGCCACCAAGGGCGTTGATCTCTCGGTCGGCGCTGTCATGGCCGTGGCCGGCGCGGTCGCCGCAACCATGGTTGTCGCCGGCTATCCCGCGCCCATAGCTGTCGTCGCCGCCCTCGTCGTCGGCCTTCTCTGCGGCCTCTGGAATGGCATTCTGGTCGCCATTCTTGATATCCAGCCGATCATCGCGACGCTCGTCCTGATGGTCGCAGGCCGCGGCATCGCCCAGCTCATCACCGAAGGATTCATCGTCACCTTCACCGATCCGGTGCTCATCTATATCGGCACCGGCTCCTTCCTCGGCTTCCCCATGGCTGCGGTGATCGCGCTTGTCCTGATGATCGTCGTCACCCTCGTCGTCCGACGCACCGCCATCGGCCTCTTTATCGAGGCCGTCGGGGTCAATCGCGCCGCCGCCAGCCTTGCCGGTATCAGGAGCCGCATGCTGCTGCTGCTCGTCTATTCCCTCTCCGGCCTTTGCGCCGCCATCGCCGGCATCATCGTTGCCGGTGACATTCGTGGGGCCGACGCCAACAATGCCGGTCTCTGGCTCGAACTCGACGCCATCCTCGCCGTCGTTATCGGGGGCACCTCGCTCCTCGGCGGCCGCTTCTCGGTGCCGCTCGCCGTTGTCGGCGCCCTCATCATCCAGGCCATGAACACCGGCATTCTCGTTTCCGGCTTCCCGCCCGAATTCAATCTCATCGTCAAGGCCGGGCTGATCTTCATCGTCCTCGTCATCCAATCACCGCTCGCGAGCCGCCTCGCGCCGCCCCGATTCAAACCCGTCGCCAAGGCAGCCGCGAAATGAACCGCTCGCTTCGACCCCTCGTCGCCACGGCGCTGATCTTTGCCATCGCCTATGCGCTGGCCGTCATGCAGTTCCCCTCGATGTTCTCGACAAGGGTGCTCGGAAACTTCCTCACCGACAATGCCTTCCTCGGCATCGCCGCCGTTGGCATGACTTTTGTCATCCTGTCGGGTGGTATCGATCTCTCTGTCGGCGCCGTCATTGGCTTTACCGGCGTGCTTGTTGCCGTGCTGATCTCCTGGGCCGGCATTCACCCGCTCCTCGCCTTTGCCATAGCGCTGATCGTTGCCGGCGCCTTCGGCGGCATCATGGGTCTTGCCATCCATTTCCTCCAGGTGCCCGCCTTCATCGTTACCCTCGCAGGCATGTTCCTCGCCCGTGGCGGCGCTTCGGTGATCACGCGCGATTCTGTGCCGATCAACCATGAATTTTATTCCTGGATTTCCGATCTCACTATTCGCCTGCCCGGTGGCGGTCGCCTCAGCGTCATCGGCCTCACCATGGTCGCGATCTTCATCATCGGCGCGCTCGTCGCCCATCGCACCAAGTTCGGCTCCTATGTCTATGCGCTCGGCGGCAATCCGGTGTCCGCCTCGCTGATGGGCGTGCCGGTCGCGCGCACGACAGTCGCGATCTATGCGCTTTCCTCCGTCCTTGCCGCGCTCTCCGGCATCGTCTTTTCGCTCTATACCTCAGCCGGTTATCCGCTTGCGGCGGTCGGGGTCGAGCTTGACGCCATCAGCGCCGTCGTCATCGGCGGCACTTTGCTCACCGGCGGCTATGGCTTTGTCCTCGGCACCTTCATCGGGGTCATGCTTCTCGGTCTCGTGCAGACGTACATCATTTTTGACGGCACGCTCTCGAGTTGGTGGACCAAGATCGTCATTGGCATTCTCTTATTCCTCTTCATCGTGCTACAGCGCCTGATCTTCGTCGCCTCTGCCCCCGGAGAGAAAACCTCGAAGGCCTAGTGTAAAGACGCCATCATGATAGAAGCTGGCAGCCTCATCCGGTCTCTTTCCGGCCGGCACGCTGCGCGCAATTTCCATACGTTCGTGATCAACGAAATCGGCCGGGCCATCATCAGTGGTGAGTTCCCGGTCGGCTCCGTTTTGGCCAGCGACGCCGTGATGATGGAAACCTATGGCGTCTCTCGCACGGTCTTGCGCGAAGCGCTCAAAACGCTCGAAGCCAAGGGTTTGGTCGAAGCCCGTCCCAAGGTCGGGACCCGCGTTTCGCCCAAAAGCCGCTGGAATTTTTTTGATAGTCAGGTCCTCGCCTGGCATTTCCATGCCCCGGCCGACCCCGTCTTTTACAGCAATCTCTTCGCCGTCCGCGCCGCGCTCGAACTCCCCGCCGTGGAAGGCGCCGCGCGCCACCGCACCGCCGAAGACGTCCGCATCATGAAATACTGGCTGCACCAGGCAGCCACCGCCGGCGACAGCGTGGAACAATTCGGCCTCGCGTGCCTAGAAATCCACGCCCAGATCGCCGAAGCCTCGCAGAACACGCTGCTACGCGGGGTGGTTGGGGTCGTCGAACTGCTTTTGGCGCTCGCCCTGACGAAGGACGCCGAAACCCTCCCCGCTTATTGCGCCGATCGCACCGAAAACCTCGAAGCGGTTATTCAGGCGATCGAGGCGGGAAAGGCCGACGCGGCGCGGGGCCATCTCGCAGCCGGCATCGAACTGGACCACAAACGAATTCTGGACCGCACTTAGCCGTGCACCATTCCCCTACACCAGCTGTCACCCCGGCGAAAGCCGGGGCCCAACTCCCGCTCTCCGGGAGCCGCGGCGGGGCGCATAGATCGAACTATCTCAGGATGGGCCCCGGCCTTCGCCGGGGTGACATCCCGTGAATGTGGTCATATAGCTACCACTCAAACGCCGGCCCATTGACCCGGGCGCCCAAGAAAAACACATCCGACATCAGCCGCAGCGGCGCGGCATCGACATCGCTTTCGTGCCGCTCCAGCAGCTCCGCGAACCGGTCATACATGGCCGAATACTCAAGATCGCCATGCTCGAGCACAACCTCGCCATTGACCCGCAGCGTGCGGCCACCACGTTCAAGCTTGATCTCGTTGCCCTGGCCCGTCGTAAACCGGATGGTCCAGACCTCGCCATTCTCTTCAAGCCAGTTGAACCCGCAGGAGAGATCGGGGTTATGCGCCTGGCTCGATTTGAATGCGATCTCGACATCGACCGGGGTCTGCCGATTTTCAGGGAAAGTCAGTGTTGCCTTGTCGACAAAACCGGGAACGGCATGACCTTGGTAAAGATCGAAAAGGCATTGATGCCGGGATCGCAGACGCCGAACCCGCCGGGCTCCCAAACCCAATCCTGGCCCGGATGCCACTTGCGCACGCTTTCGCGCCAGTCGATGCGCGCCGAAGTAACGCCTTCTTCGGCAAGGATCACCTTGGCTCGATCAACCGCCGCGTTAAACTGGCTGTGCCAGGTCTGGTAGAGCACGCGATCGAGCCGTTTGGCATGCGCAATGAGATCGTCGAGCTCGGAAATCGTCGTCGTCGGCGGCTTTTCCATCATCACGTCCTTGCCGGCCTCGAGCGCCTCGCGGACATAGGTATGGCGGATGCCGGGCGGGGTGCAGATGGAAACGAGCGAGACCTCCGGCATGGCCGCATAAAGCTCGGCTGGCGTCTTGAACACCGGCACGCTGCCGTGGCCGATGCCGCGCGTCGAAACCGTCGCGGCCAGTTCGAAATCATCCGAAGCATCGATCACCGGCAGGTGCTGGTCCTGCGCGATCTTGCCGACACCAATCACCGCGATTTTGCGCTTGGCCATAAACAGTCTCCAAAAGTCTTCGGCAGGCTATAGAGCAGAGCCTGCAAACGCCGCCAAGACCCTGCCGCGCAAAAGTATGATTTTAGTGCCCATTAGGACGCCGGAGGCTCCCAAAGCTCGATCTGATTGCCTTCGGGATCATGGATGCGGGCAAAGCGGCCCGTCTCGGGCGTGTCCCATTCGCCAGGCCGCGTTTCGACAGCTATAGCTGCCGCCTTGAGTTGGGCAATCATCCCATCGAGATCATCGACCCGGAAATTGATCATCCATTGCTTGTCGGCCGGAAAATAATCGGTGTCTGCCTTGAACGGCGCAAAGACAGTCATGCCCGCGCCCTGGCTCCAAAAGCCCGGCACGCCGAGGTGAGTCTCGTACCAATCTGCGAGCGCCTGTGTGTCCCTTGCCCGAAAGAACACGCCGCCAATGCCAAGCGCCTTTGCCATTTCAGTCTCCGCCGATATCCCCCCGACCTTGGCACGATCCCATCTAAAACGCGATGCGACCCGACTTTTTCAGCAAGTCCGATAGCTATAACGCGGCGTGCCCGGTGGCTGCAGGTTGCGGTCGCGAAGAATGATGGAAAATTGGCCGCCACGCGCCGCGCAAGCTTCTTCGAAGAAGCGGCTCTCGGTGTCCGTATATTCGATCTCAAGCACCCTGGCGCCATAGCGCTCGGCAAAGGGTCCGCATTCATCATAGACCTGACAGGATTCGGTGATGGCGAAATCGAAGGCCGGTAGGTCCGCGCGATCAAGGAGGTCGACGCCATTCTTCTGGCCGAAGGCGAGGCCGAGACCATGTGCCTTTTCGATGAGCAGGCCGACAAAGGCGAGATTATCCTCGACTTTGAGGCGACCGTCCGAACGCGAATAGGTGTCGAGATTGTCCGCCTCGATGGCGTTGTAGCCATCCTTGGCGCAGCCCTCGATCCAGTCGCCGACAATGCCGGCAAGGGCGCCACGCTTGGTCGCGGTGCTGGTATCGAGCAGATATTCGCCCGGCCAGTTTTCGTCCTCGACCGGCCGCCCATCGGCCCTGAGGATCAGCTCCGGATGATTGGCCTGCCACCAGTCGTTTTCGCTCGGCTGCGTCTGGAAGGCGTTGACATAGCATACATTATAGAGCCCCGGCGCAGGCGCTTCGCTCCGGTCGCGGCTGACGATTTTTGTGCCGGCAGGCGGCTCATAAGCGCCACCAAGCTGGGAATCATATTGCGCGCCGGCCGGCGGAAGATCCTTGGCCAGAACGCAAGCCGGCAGCAGGCAGGCGAGAAGGACGAGGGCCTGCAGACGCATCGCTAAACGCTCGACATTTCGCGCAGGAGCAGCGCCGGGCGGATGGAGAGCACGCGGAGCAGCGTCGTCGCACCCAGAATGGCGGTTACGCCGATCAGGCCAGCCACGACGAGGCCGATGGTCGATGCCTCCACCGTGAACGCGACATTGAGCAGAACCTGGGTCAGCAGCCATGCCGTAAAGATGCCGGAGGGAATGGCGATCAGCGCGGCAAAGAGCGAGAGCAGCAGGAACTGCAAGAGCGCAGCAACGAGGATTTCGCCGCGCCGCGACCCCAGGACCTTATAGAGCACCGCATCGGATTCGCGCTGACGCCGCCCCGCGGCAAGGCTGCCGATGAGGATGAGAAGGCCATTGAGGACGGCGATACCGCCGACGCTGGCGACAGCGAAGGACAGTTGACTGAGGGCCTCGGTGATGCGGGTGAGGGTCGCGCCGATTTCGATGAATTTGATGTCGAGGAATTCGCCGGCAAGGAAACGCTCGACATCTTCTTCACGGCCCGGCTCGGCCGTAACGGCGGCCAGCAGCGTCGTTGGATAAGCATCGAGGGCGCCGGGCGAGAAAGTCACCAAAAAGTCGATGCCGCCCTGCCAGGCATAGTCGCGGAAATTGCCGACCTTGGCGGTGATAGTCTCGCCAAAGATTTCGAAGGTGATCTCGTCGCCGAGTTTGACCCCGAGGCCTTGGCGCAGGTTCTGGTGGAGCGAGACGAGCGGTTCGCCGGCATAATCTTGTGGCCACCAGATGCCTTCGACGAGCCGCGAGGCGGGCGGCAGGACGGCGCGAGACGTCATCGGGATTTCGCCCGAGAGAAGGAAGGAGGCTTCTGGGCCGTTGGCCGTGAGCGTGTCGACTGGCGTGCCGGCAATGGCCGTGACGGCGCCGCGCAGCATGGGGGTCGAAGTGACGAGCGCAATACCGTGCTCCGGCCCGACATCGGCTTGCAGCGCTTCCATCTCATCAGGGAAGAGATCGGAAGCCACAAGTGTTGGGGCGTCGAAGACCGAGGCGCCGAGGAACTCGTTGCGCAGATTGATCGCCAAAACCTGGACGACGACGAGGATCACCATGGCCAAACCAACGGCGGTGACGACGGCCGAGGAATTGCCAGCCGAGCCGACAATGGCGCGGAGGCTTTGCCGCAGCGGCCGCCAGCGCGGCGATGGCAGGCGCGATAGACCCGATAGCGCAAGGCGGCTGCCAAGCTGCAGCAGCAGCGCCGCGCCGATGGCGGAGCCGACAAAGGCAAGAACGAGCAGCCAATCGCCGGTCAGTACAACAGCGAGCCAGAAGAAGAGGAGGATAGCGGCGGCGAGCGGCAGCAGTTCTGCCGAGCGCAGGAAGCGGCCCCACTGGATGCGGGGCGC
>CAJYKO010000081.1 GCA_913775215.1 uncultured Devosia sp.
CCTTCCTCGGACTTCACCTCAAGGGTGATGCGGCTATGGCGAACTACCTGAGCGTCGACGCGGGTGACTGGAAGGTGCAGGCCGGCGATCGCGCATGGCCGGGCTTTTCTGAGCGCACGACGCGCGGGCTGGTGTTGGAGCATCTGGCGCCCTAGCCAGCGCACCAATCGAGGCGACGGCCCTCCCACGGGTGGGCGAGACCTTCGGCGACCAGCGTGTCGCCGATGGATCTTCCGTCCCGCATGACCACGCGCAGCTTGCGGCCATAGCGATCTTCGTCGCGATCGGCGGCGGCGAGCGAGAAACTGCCGCTGCTCAAAATCTGGCTGAGGCGGGCGGCTGCCTGATGGCCAAGGCGCGCTTCAGCAGCACAAGAAGGACTGCTGATCTCCGGCGTGTTGATGTCGGCGATGCGGATTTTCGTGCCATCGAGCCAGAACGTATCGCCATCGATGACGCATGTGTGCCGCCCGCCGCTGCCACAAAGCGGCAAACGGCGGGCCGAGACTTCCGCAACCACTTCGGCTGGTGGATCGAGAAGGAACGAGGCAAGTCCGGTTTCGCGCAGCCCTGCCGTGACGCCCAGTGCGATCAGCGCCAGCGCGAAGGCGAGAACCGACCCATTGGCCCAGCGCGGCACGCGGCGCCGCATGTTCCTGCTGCCGAAGAATCCCCTGCCCGTTGCCATCTGCCGTTCGTCCCACGGAGAAAACTGCGTGGTTTGGCAGATGGCATCGGCGAGGTGTACTTGGGGTTAATGCGGAAGGCTCCAAGGCATCGGGACAAAACCTGATGGGCAAAAATGCAATGCTGCCATTTGCATCCGGCGAGCGGCTCACCTATATAGGACCTGCCCTTCGGGGCTATGGCGATAAACTGTCATTGTAATAAACCCATCGGACCCGGGGGCAGTACCCGGCGTCTCCACCATCTCCCCTCTTCAAAGAGGAGCCAATGGGGACGAAATAGGATCGACGAGGGCGTAAAGAGTGTGCTTTCGCTCGGCATGGTACCGCCGTTATCGGGCTAAAACTTATAGTTGCAAATGACAACCATAAGGCTCCGGTCGCTCTCGCCGCCTAAGCGGTGCTAGCACTGGGAATTAAAGTCCTCCGCTCCTAGCCGGGCGACAGGCGGGGTTCGCAGGCACCTGGCAACAGAAGCCTGCACTTTCACCCTTTTCAGCCCGGTCTCAGACGCCTTTGTTCTTGAAAATTTCCGGAACGTGAGGCTGATATGGGCCGTTCGGGATTCTCCTGGGCAGCGACGCGTAAGGAAATACAATGGCCGAAGACCACCTGCGATATGACATTCTCGCCCAGGAAGCCCTGCGCGGCGTCGTGCGTAAGGTTTTGGCCGAGGTCTCGCGCACCGGTCTGCCGGGCGAGCACCACTTCTTCATTTCCTTTGCGACGCGCGCGCCTGGCGTCCGCCTCAGCGAAAAATTGCTGACCCAGTACGACAAGGAAATGACCATCGTGCTGCAGAACCAGTATTGGGACCTCAAGGTCACCGAAACGGGTTTCGAAGTCGGCCTCAGCTTTGACGGCATTCCGGAAACGCTGGTCATCCCCTTTGCCGCCATCAAGGGCTTTTTCGACCCCTCCGTGCAGTTCGGACTGCAGTTCGATCCGGCGACGGCACCGCGCGAAGACGGCTCGGTGGAAGACGAGGCCGATGCCAAGGCAGAGCGCGCCGAACGCGGCGAAGGCGAAGCCGAGGGCAGCGAACAGACCGGCGAGAAGGTCGTCAGCCTCGACGCTTTCCGCAAAAAGCCCTGACGTTTTAGCCGCGGATGCAGAAGCGCTCCTTCTCCATCGCCGGCCACCGTACATCCATCGCGCTCGAAGCCGACTTCTGGTCGGCGTTTGAGGAGATTGCGTCTCATCGCAAGCTGAGCCTTGCTGCGCTCGTCCGGGAGATCGACGAGACACGGGAGGCAGCGAACCTCTCCTCTGCCATCAGGCTCCATATTCTCGGTTGGTATCGGGACCGCGCCGCTACTGCGCCGGTTGATTGACCGGATCGCCGGTGAAAATATTCGGCCGATAAGTGAGATCGAGCGGCTGGCTGGGTGTCGTCGTTTCCGGCGTCATGCTGAAGGGCGGGACCGGGTTGGTCGGCGTTGTCGTTGGCGGCTGCTGGGCTTCCTGCGCCTGACGCGCTGCTTCTTCGGCGGCGGCACGGGCGGCAGCTTCCGCGGCAGCCTGGCGGCGTTGTTCCTCGATCAGGCGATTGCGCGCCTCGGCCGCCTCGCGCTGGCGGGCTTCGTCTTCGAGACGGAGCGCTTCAAGCCGATCAACCTCCAGCTCATTGGCCCGTACCTGGATGGCGGCGACGAGTTCACTCGTGTCAACGGTGATCTGCGGGGCGGGAAGCGTGCCGCTGACGCGGGCAATGATTCGCGCCGCGTCGTTCTCGATCAGGCCCGAGGGGTCAGTAAAGTTGAGCGGGGTCAGCACGAAGCTGCCATTGAGCCCGAGGGTCTGCAGCGCCATGTCGACGCCGCCGGCTAAGCGCGCGCCTGCGCCGTCGACGATGAGATTGGCGAGGCGCACAGTGCCGCCAGCAATGGTGAAAGCGGTGGTGGCGGTGGGCGCGGTGAAACTGCCCTGTCCCAGCGACTGGTCAATGAGGATGTTCAAGGCATCGGTGTCGATATTAAGGACGTCCGTCAATCGAGAGAGCGCGGGATAAACGCCTGGGTTCAGCCGATCGGCGGAAAAGCCGGCCACGGTGAAATTGCCTTCGCCTGCAAGGCCGGCCATGACATCGGCGAGCGAGGCACCCGTGCCCTCGAAACTGGTGCTGGCGGTCAGTGTGCCAGCGATGCCCGGAGTGGTGGAAGGTGCGATGGCCTTGAGATCAACACTGTCTAAGGCGACGCGGCCGGTCACGGTGCGGTCGGTCAAGGGGCCGGCGCAGCACTGGGAAAGCGTTGCGGTCAGCGTGCCGCCTCCGATCGAGCCCTTGAGGTTGGAGAGAGCAAGGTTTTGCTGATCCCAGGTAAGATCGAATGCGGCGTTAGTCAGCGAGGTGGTGCCCGCCGCGATGGCCCCGGCTGAGACGGAAACCGTGCCACGGCTCGGGCGGGTGGCGTCAGCGACGGCAAGCGGACCTTCCGGCCAGATGCCGCTACCGGGCAAGAGCGCTGCCGGCGAAAAGAGCGCGGTGGCGAGGCCCTGCGCCGAGAGACTGTCGAAATGCAGCGCACCTTCGATGCTGGGACGCTGGCCAACCTGCGTCATGGTGAGATCGCCGGAGAAGGCCGAGCCTTCGGTGGAACCGGCAATGCCCGAAATGGCAACCTTTTGCGTGCCGGTGAAGGTCACGCCGGCGCTGGCTTCGATACTGCCCAGGCCGACGCCGGTTGCGCCGGCAAGCGCGGCGAGGCCGGAGCTATCGGCCAGTGAGGCATCGACCGTTCCGGCGCCGGTCAACTCGCCGGACGCGGAAGCTGTGACGTTTCCAGCAAAGGCGAGCATTTCCTCGCCGTGGCTGAACGACACGCGGGTGTCGAAGGCGTTCTCGGCATTGCGCTCGGCATAGAGGCTGACGAAGGAGCCACCGTCGGTCGGGAACAGCGGGGCGTCGAGCCCGATCAACTGATCGGCCAGTGCGGCGCCATCGCTGGCGTCGAGCTAGCCGATGATGCGATTGGCGACGGCAGGATTGGCAGCCATGTCGATGGTGAGATCGAGCTTGCCGACGCCAGCATCGCCATTGAGCGTCAGGCGCTGCGTACCGGCTTCGTCACCTGCAGCCAGCGCGAAATCCACGGCGGCAGGCGTTGAGCGGTCAATGGCTGGACGCCAGGATGCGGGGACATTGAAATAGCT
>CAJYKO010000082.1 GCA_913775215.1 uncultured Devosia sp.
AAGCCCTCCGGCTCGCGGCCGAGAATGGTGCCAAGATCGAAGCGGAACCCGTCGATATGCATTTCCTCGGACCAGTAGCGCAGGCTGTCCGTCACCATTTGCAAAACGCGCGGATGGCTGGTGTTCACCGTGTTCCCGGTGCCGGTGTCATTGATGTAATAGCGCGCGTCGCCCGGCATTGTGCGATAGTATGAGAAGTTGTCGATGCCCTTCCAGGAGAGCGTCGGCCCCATTTCATTGCCTTCGGCGGTGTGATTGTAGACGACGTCCATGATCACTTCGAGCCCGGCATCATGGAAGGCGCGAATGGTATTGCGCAGGCCATTGATACCATTGGGGCCATAGTAGCGCGCGGCAGGCGCGAAAAATCCGAGCGTGTTATAGCCCCAGTAATTCCGCAGTCCCTTTTGCAGCAGGAAGTCGTCGTCGGGGAAGAAGTGGATCGGCAAAAGTTCGACCGAGGTCACACCCGTCGACTTGATGTATTCGATGATCTCGCGCTGGCCGAGGCCTTCGAAATTGCCGCGCAGGTTTTCCGGGATCGCCTGGTGCAGCTGAGTAAAACCCTTGACGTGGGTTTCGTAGAAGATTGTCTTGGCCCAGTCGATATTGGGCTTGGTGTCATTACCCCAGTCATAGGCCTTCGGATCGACGACGCGACCCTTGGGCATCACGGAAGCACTGTCCTGATCGTTGAAGGACAAGTCCTTGTCTTCCGCGTCGGCATGGTAACCGAAATGCGCCGTCGACCACTTCACATCGCCCACGATCTCGCGGGCATAGGGGTCGAGCAGCAGCTTGTTCGGATTGAACCGGTGCCCTTGGGCCGGTTCGAAGGGCCCATGCACGCGATAGCCATAGAGCGTACCAGGACCGAGATCCGGGACATAGCCGTGCCAGATTTCATTGGTGTTTTCGGGAAGAGTGAGGCGTTCGATTTCTGCGCCGGTGCCTTCATCGAAGATACAGAGTTCGACGCGCGACGCATGCGCCGAAAACAGAGCGAAGTTGGTCCCTTCTCCATCCCAATTCGCCCCAAGTCGCGTATAATCTCCAGGCAAGACACGGCGGTTGGAGGAAGGCACATCGTTCATTTGCAACTCCGGGTTTGGCTGCACAACA
This sequence comes from uncultured Devosia sp., assembly GCA_913775215.1. Classification (GTDB taxonomy): domain Bacteria; phylum Pseudomonadota; class Alphaproteobacteria; order Rhizobiales; family Devosiaceae; genus Devosia. The sequence continues at coordinate 1,123 of CAJYKO010000082.1, forward strand.
ACACGCGCGAAACCCTCCCGGTTGCAGCGTAAATATGCATAACAGCATCCTCAGAACTTAATGTTCTGTTGTCGGCCAAAAGAAGCGCTCAGCCACAGGCGAACAGCCGGGCGCAAAATCGAAGATGACTGCGTCTAGTGGCTTATTTGGCGCGCTTTTTGAGCCGCTCGGGCTTGGCGCCGTCGGGCAGAATGTTCTGAAGGTGATCGTAGACCACTTCGTCGCTGAATGGCTTTTTGACGAAGACTGCGCCTTCCGGCAGGTCGCCCTCTTTTGGCTCGATCATGCCAGAGGCGACGAGAATGCGGATATGCGGCCACATGCGCGCGCATTCCTTTGCGAGATGAAAGCCATTGAGTTCACCGGGTGGCATCTGCACGTCGGTAAAGAGGAGCTGGATGCCCTCTGCCTCGTTTTTTAGGATCGCAAGCGCTTCGTCTACTCCAGGGGCCTCGTGCACACGAAAGCCGGCATGTTCGAGGATATCCGCCGCGTCCATCCGGATCAGCGCGTCGTCATCGGCTACCAAGGCGTATGGCGTAAAGTCGTCGGACATCTCGTGTTCCCTCGATGATCGTGGACGGGAACGTACGGGAGGCTGGAACGATCCGCAAAAATCGAGATGTTTCAGGGAGATCGCGAGCAGGTGAGACCCTATGGCCTGCCGCCACAGGGGCCCCATTGAAAAGGGATAGTAGAGAACCCTGCAGCACAGATTCAAATGGTCTTCCTACCGCCCGGCAAAGCGAGCGGATCGGCGCCCGCCGCTGGCGACAGCTCGCCAGAATTTCGCGATCCGCGCTGACGGTGACGAAGACGTCGAGATCGATCTTTTCCTTGAGCGTCAACATGAAGCCCGCTGCCTTCGGGCGGCACATGCACATCCACATCGCCAAGGGCCTCGGGATAGCGAAGGCGAATACACGGTCCTTGGAAGTTGGATCGTCGGTGATCGCGCCTGTGGCCTCGGCGTCCACGAGGATCGCTCCCGCATCACTGCCAATCTTTCGCGCTTCGTGCCTTATGTCATTCTTGAATGAACCGGCCTTGCGCTCGCCTCGTTTGAACGCCATCTGACAAGCCTCTTAAACCAAGGTCTCACCAATGAGCGTAGCTCCGCTTGCCCGCCGCCGCGCTCTGATGCTGGTCAATCCCAATGCGCGGCGCGGCTCAGAAGCCCTCGATCCCGTTATAGCCCGACTTGCTCAGGGCGGTGTCGATGCGGTGATAGAGCGTTTCGAAACGCCTGAGGAGGTCTCCACCGATATCGCCCGCCGCCGCCACGAAGCCGACCTCGTCATCGTCTGCGGCGGTGACGGCACCATCAATTCCGCGGCCAAAGGCATTCTGGAAACCGGTCTACCCATGGGCATCTTGCCGATGGGCACCGCCAACGATCTTGCCCGCACGCTCGGCATCCCCGATGACCTGCTCAAGGCCGCCGAGATCATCGCCGCGGGCAATCTTCGGCGAGTCGATCTCGGCGAGGTGAACGGCTGCCCCTTCTTCAATGTCGCGAGCATGGGCCTTAGCGTCGATCTTGCGAAGGGCCTATCCCCGGAAGCCAAGCGTCGCTGGGGCAAGCTGGGCTACGCGCTTGCAGCGCTGAAAGTCGCAACCCGCGCCAAGCGCTTCCGCGCCGAGATCATCAGCGATACGGGCCGGGTCAAGGTCAAGACATTGCAGATCGCCGTCGGCAATGGCGTTCACTACGGCGGTGGTACCAAGATCCATGCCGATGCGACGATCAACGACGGGCATCTCGATCTCTATAGTCTCGAGCTCAAGAACGTTTGGAAATTTGGGCTCATGCTCGGCGCCTTCCGCCGTGGCGAACATGGTGCCTGGGACGAAGTTCGTACCGCTAAAAGCACCGAATTCGACATCCGGACGGAAAGGCCAATGCCCATCAATACCGACGGCGATCTGGTCACCGAGACCCCGGCGCATTTCCTCATTCGTCCCGACGCCATCGCGGTCTTCGCGCCATAGTACCAAGGCCTACGCGAGACGCGGTTCGAACACCTTGATCTCTCCCAGCGGTACTCGCCCAGCGGTCATGGCGCGCATCAATTCTCCGGCGCGCCGCTCCAGGGCTGCCAATTCGCCGTCATTCAATCGACGATCCCTATAGTCGAGCAGCACAAGCGCCCCAACCGGCTCACCGTTAGCCAATTTCAGTGAGGCACCGGCATAGACGAGAATGCCGTTGGACTGCAAAAACGCGTCTCCTTCCAAAAGATCTGCATTTTCTTCCTCTGTCACCAGCAACGGTCTGTCGCGCCGCGCAACGATCTCTGTAAGCGCCAGCGACGGACCCTCGCCTTGGATACGCTCCTGGTTCAAAAGCTCAACCCGCGCCACGGGCACGTCGAACTCTTCAGCAATGTCCTTGAGCAGGGCCTGAACACCGGCATGACTGGGGTCAAGACGCGGCGCGTTGAGGTCACCGGCTGAAACGTGATTGTCCCACTGCTCGTCGAGCGCCCGCGCTGCGTCTGCGGGGTCGCGATAGATGGCGTCGAGGTGAAGCCTTTCGATCGTTTCGCCTTCCACCGCCTCTCCGAACGCACAAGCGACGAGTTTGAGCCGTTCATGGTTCCGCCGCAGCCGCCGGGACACATAGCGCGCCTGCGATCGCATATCGGTGCCGAGAAACACCATCGCCAAAATGCCGACATCATCCAGCTCCAGCCGCTCGATGGCTTGCGGCTTAATTGCAAGGGGCGGCAATACCCTGGCGGGAATGCCCTTTTCCGCCAGTTGCAGGGCCAGCAGCTTTGCCGCTGCTTCGTCGATTTCGGTTCGCCCCCCGATCAGCAGAACCACTGAATTTCCGCTCGTTTCGGGCATCTCGAATTCCTCCACCAGCATATTGAAGGATTCGATCAATTGTCGGCGCTGTTCCAGCGCCGCTGGCCGATCTGCCAATTCTCCACTGGCCATGATCAGCGCGGGCAGTGCCACTTCGCCGATAAAGCGCGACTGCTCTGTGTCAGCGCCATGCGCTTCAAACATCTCTGTCGCTGCAATGGCATCGCCTTTCAGCAGCCGCTGGTAAAGCTGCTCGGGCGGCGTCAAAACCGGCTCGCTCCCAAGCAGGGTATCGAGGAATCGCAGTTCCGGAATATGCCGCCCGATGACAACGAGACAAACTGTCATCGGGGTTGCAAGGATCAGACCGATCGGCCCCCAAAGCGTTGCCCAGAACATCGCCGAAATCAGGATGGCAATCGGGGAAACCCCCGTGCTTGATCCATAAAGTCGCGGCTCCACCACATTGGCCGTGGTGAGGTCGAGCACCAGAAAGAGTCCAAGGCTCAGCAACAGCATGTTCCAGGTCGGATCGACCGCGAACGCCAGCGCAAATGGCACCGTGGCGATGATCAGTGCGCCCACAAAGGGGATGTAGCGGAAAATGACGATCAGCACGCCCCAAAGAAAGGCGCTCGGTACGCCGATCAACCAAAGACCGATCCCAAAGAGCAGGCCATAGACCGAGTTGACCGCCAACTGCACGAGGAGATAGCGCCCAACGCGGCGGCTGGCGTCGGCCATGGCAAGATTGGTTTTGGCGTAGTCTCCAGCACCCACCAGCCGGATGAACCGCTCCAGCATGTCGGCGCGGCCCATCAGGAGAAATATGAGGAAAATGACGACGATGGCCAGCGTCGCGACAGGGCCGACGATCGAGCCGAGCACAGACGACAGAAGGCCCAGCGGCCCGACATTATTGGTGATCGCCACTGGCACTGGCCGCCCCTCCGGCGGCGCCTCGGCTTGGGTCACATCGGATACCTGCGCCGATAGGCTGCGGATCGTGCCATTGATCCTGTCGATCAATTCTCCCCCAAACTGATCCTGTAGCCCGTTAAGTTTGCCACTCACCGTCTGCTGGTAGCCTGGCAGATCCTCTGCCAGCCGCGCCAGCTGCAGCCCAGCGAGAGTGGCAATACCAGCAAGCAGGCAGAATGCGCCGACAACTGTGAAGATTACGGCGACTACATCGGGAATGTGCAGGCGTCTATTGAGCCAGGTCACCATAGGCGTCAGCGCAAAGGCTAACAGCACAGCAAGAACCAGCGGCACGATAATGCCCGCACCGAAGTACAGAAGAGCCGCAACCAGCGCAAATGTTGCGACCGATTCAAAGGGCGTGTGGCGGCGTCCGACAGACGGCTCGATACGGCGTTCCACCATCACATCATCTCCGCCGGTCCAGCACCGGATGACGCTAAAGTATTCTGGGCTCCGTTTGGTTCAAAAACTTTCAGAACCGCTAGATGCGGCAGTATTGCTCGCTACGCACAGCGCTACCAATTGGACTCAAGCGCTTCTTGGATTTGCGTGTCGCTCCAGCCAAGCGGTACCCAAACTCTGACCTGTTGCCCCTGCTGATCAATGACAGCATGGCGCATTTTTGTGGACCCCCGTCCGCCGGGGTGTTCATCATGGTCATACTCGGACAGCTCATGCGTAAAATCTTTACCGTGCCAATCCCCTTTGTGCAGCCAACGACCCGTAAACGTCACTTTCAACCA
>CAJYKO010000083.1 GCA_913775215.1 uncultured Devosia sp.
GAGCGCCGCATAGCGGCCGTCATCGATCGAGAGCACGCGCATTTGGATCAACGCATAGCCTGCAAGGTAGGCCACTGCGCCAACGAGCCCTACGGCAGTCGCAAGCTCCATTTCAAATGCTCCAAAATGCGCCAGGGGCGGCGCTGCATTGCTGATCATGAATCCGGGACGATTGGCGCCGTTTTGCGCTGCGCCATCCTCCCCAAACAGAGGGGCATTTAGCCTCGAACCCGACCAAACCATGCACGCCGGATTCTGATAGGGGTATGATTTTATATCATGCCGGGCGCCATCATTTGCCCACTAGTATTCCGGCCATGGGGAAGCCTCTGCTGCCCTGGCAGATCGGCGGAAGTCAAACAACAAGGTAGGAATATGTCGAACAACCAGTCGCCGTTCGCGCTGAGCCGCCGCCAGTTCATGGCCGGCGCCGCCGGGCTCGGTCTCACCACTCTGGCAAGCGGTCTCATCGTGCCGCAGGCTTTTGCGCAGGAAGCAACCCCCAAGCGCGGTGGCGTCCTGAAACTGGGCATCGGCGGCGACTCGACCACCGACACGTTCGACATCCGCGTGCTCAACGATTGGGTGCCGGTCAATCAGGCCTACATGACCTTCAACGGCCTCGTCGAAATCGACAAGGACAACCAGGTCCAGCCCGAACTGTTCGAAAGCTGGGAACCCTCGGCCGATGCCAAGGAATGGACCTTCAAGATCCGCCAGGGCGTCACCTTCCACGACGGCAAGACGCTGACGGCCGAAGACATCCTTTATTCGATCAACCTCCATCGCGGCGAAGCTTCCACTTCGGCTGCCCGCTCGACCGCCGGCCAGTTCGCCGACGTGGTCAAGATTTCGGACACCGAGATCAAGATCGTCCTCGACAGCGGCAATGCCGATCTCCCTTACATTCTCTCGGACTATCACTTCCTGATCGTCCCCGAAGGCTTTGAAGACTGGACCAAGCCAATCGGCACCGGCCCCTTCAAGCTCGAAAGCTACGAGCCCGGCGTCCGCGCCCGCTTCACGCGCAACGAGAGCTACTGGAAGCCGAACACTGCCTGGGTCGATGCCGTCGAAGTCATTGTCATCAACGATATCGCGGCCCGCACCAATGCGATGATGAGCGGCCAGGTCCACGCCATCAACCAGCTCGATTTCAAGACCGTCGATCTCCTGAAGCGCAATCCAAACCTTGAAGTCGTCCAGTCGGCCGGTGGACAGCACTTCACGTTCCTCATGGATTGCACCCAGGGCCCCTACACGGACAACAATGTCCGCATGGCGATCAAATACGCGATTGATCGCGAACAGCTCCTGACCACCGCCCTTCGCGGTTACGGCAAGCTCGGCAACGATCACCCGATCCCGGTCACCGATCCGTTCTATGCCGCCGATCTGCCGCAGCGCGCCTACGATCCGGAAAAGTCGAAGTTCTACCTCAAGGAAGCCGGCCTCGATTCCCTCGATATCGAACTTTCCGCCTCTGACGCTGCCTTCTCCGGCGCTGTCGATGCGGCCGCCATCTTCCAGTCCTCGGCTGCGGCCTCGGGCATCAATCTCTCGATCAAGCGCGAACCGAGCGATGGCTACTGGTCCAATGTCTGGATGAAGGCGCCGTTCTCGATGGGTTATTGGGGCGGCCGCCCGACGGCGGACCAGATGCTCACCATCGCCTATTCCTCGACCTCGGCGCAGAACGATACGCATTGGAAGAACGAGACGTTCGATGCCAAGCTCGTCGAAGCCCGGGCGCTTCTCGACAATGCCAAGCGCAAGGAAATCTATGCCGAACTTCAGCAGCTGATTTCCGATGATGGCGGCGCGATGATCCCTATGTTCGGCGATTATCTCGATGCCGTCTCCACCAAGCTCGGCGGCGTCACCACGCACCCGATGTTCAACTTCATGGGCGCGCGCCTCGCTGAAAAGGTCTGGCTCGAAGCATAATGATCGAACTCATCCTTAAGCGTGTCGCGCTGGGGATCCTGACGCTTCTGCTGGTGTCCGCGTTGATTTTCGCGGGCACCCAACTCCTGCCGGGCGACGTCGCCTCGGCAATTCTCGGACAGAATGCAACGCCGCAATCGCTTGCGGCGCTCCGACAGGACCTCGGCCTCGATCTGCCCGCGTGGCAGCGTTACCTCACCTGGCTCCAGGGCTTTGCCACGGGCGATCTCGGCATGTCGCTGGCCAATCGCCAGCCCGTCGCCGATCTCCTCTGGCCCCGCTTTGGCAATACCATGGCGCTCGCCGCCTATGCCGCCATCGTGTCCGTGCCGATTGCCGTCCTCCTCGGTCTTGCCGCCGCTGTCCGCCGCGGTGGCATCTTCGATCGTGGCATCAACATCGTCGCGCTCGCCTTCGTGTCGCTGCCCGAGTATTTTTTGGGCCTGCTGCTCATTCTCTTCCTCTCGGTGCAGTTCAACTTGCTGCCGAGCCTTGCCGACACCTATGCAGGCATGAGCTTTCCCGATTGGCTCCGCGCCACGACCCTGCCGGCGCTGACGCTCGTTCTCGTCACCGTGGCACAGATGATGCGCATGACGCGCACGGCCGTGCTCTCGGTCATGGATCAGGCCTATGTCGAGACCGCCTTCCTCAAGGGCCTCCGCACCAAGCGCGTCGTCCTGCGCCACGCTCTACCCAATGCCGCCGCGCCTATCGTCAATGTGGTGGCGTTCAACATCGCCTACCTGATCACCGGCGTCGTGCTCGTCGAAGCGATCTTCAACTATAATGGGCTCGGGCGCTTCATGGTCGATGCCGTCGCCAAGCGCGACCTGCCGCTGGTGCAGGCTGCGGCCATGGTTTTCGGGGCGGCTTATGTCATCCTCAATTCCATTGCCGATATCGCTGCTATCGCCCTCAATCCGCGTCTGAGGCATCCACGATGACAGCCAAACTCAAGGCAATCCCCATTTCCGCCTGGCTGGGCCTCATCATCGTGACGCTCAACCTCTTCGTCTTCATCCTCGGGCCGATGCTCGCGCCCTATGGACAGAACGAGATCGTCGGCGCGCCCTTTGATCCCCCTTCGGCCCAGTTCTGGTTCGGTCTCGACCAAAACGGCCGCGACATGTTCTCCCGCCTTCTGGCTGGCGCACAAATGTCGATCGGCGTGTCTCTTGCGGCCTCGCTGATTTCCTTCTGCATCGGCATTCCGCTCGGCTTCATCGCCGCGCTCTTTGGCGGTTGGGTCGATACGGTGCTCTCCCGCATCGTCGATACGGTCATGTGCATTCCGGTGCTCATTTCGGCTCTGGTCGTCCTTCAAGCGCTCGGCTCCTCGGTGCCGGTGCTGATCTTCACCATTGCGCTCCTCGACAGCACGCGCGTCTTCCGTCTCGCCCGTGTCGTTGCTCAGGGCATTTCCGTCCTCGAATATGCCGAGACGGCGCGTCTTCGTGGCGAAAGCCTCTTCTGGCTGATTACCCGCGAAATCCTGCCCAACGCCCTGCCGCCGCTCATTGCCGAATTCGGCATGCGCTTCTGCTTCACCTTCCTCTTCGTCGCCGGCCTCTCCTTCCTTGGCCTTGGCATCCAGCCGCCCTTCGCGGATTGGGGCGGCATGGTGAAGGATAACCAGCAGGCCATTTTGTACGGCCTCTACGCGCCGCTCTTCCCGGCCGCCGCCATTGCGCTTCTCACCATCGGGGTCAATCTCGTGGTCGATTGGCTGCTCAATTCCGGCGCCGCAGTTCAGGGAGCCGATCGTTGAGCAATATTCTGACCATTCGCGATCTCAGGGTCGCGGCCCCCAATGGCGCCATCCTCGTCGATGGCATCGATCTCGATCTCGCCCCCGGCGAAATCCTGGGGCTGATCGGCGAATCCGGCGCCGGCAAATCCACCATCGGCCTTGCCGCCATGGGCTATGGCCGCGGTGGCTGCCGTATCGTCGGCGGCACCATTACCCTTGGTGATACCTCGCTGATGGACGGCTCCCGCGCCACCCGCGAAAAGATGCGGGGCGCCCGCATCGCCTATGTCGCCCAGTCGGCCGCAGCCGCCTTCAATCCGGCCATTCGTATCGGCGAGCAGATCGTCGAAGGCGCGCTCTACCACGCCAAGATGACCCGGCCGGAAGCGGAAGCCTGGAAGCTCGAGCTCCTCAAGACGCTGCAGCTGCCCAATCCCGAAACTTTTGGCGATCGCTACCCCCATCAGGTCTCGGGCGGTCAACTGCAGCGCGCCATGGTCGCCATGGCCATGTCCTGCCGCCCCGACGTGCTCGTCCTTGACGAACCCACCACGGCGCTCGACGTGACGACGCAGATCGAAGTGCTGGCACTTCTTCGCAGCCTCATCCAGCGCTACAAGACCTCGGCTCTCTACATCACGCACGACCTTGCCGTCGTCGCCCAGATCGCCAACCGCATCATGGTGCTGCGCCACGGCAAGCTCGTGGAGGAGGGCACTGCCGAACAGGTGCTCGAAGCGCCCCGCGAGGATTATACTCGCATGCTCGTCGCCGAGCGGCAGGGTAATCTCTCCAATGCCGTTTAGGCTCATCCGGTC
>CAJYKO010000084.1 GCA_913775215.1 uncultured Devosia sp.
GAGCGCCCCGCTTTTCGCCGCCGAAGATGTCCCCCAAGGCGACCTCGTCCGCCGGGCCACGGATGCTTTGAAGCAGTTGGCCTTGGGTTGGCTTTAATTGCCGATGGCGGACCCCCACCTAGCCTCCCACTGACAGGGGAGGGAGGTTTCGAGTTTTATTCGCAACTCGTGAGCCACCGACAGATTCCTCCCCCTCCCAGGGGGAGGCTAGGTGGGGGTGGCGATGCCTTTTGATCGCACCGCCAAAACCTTTCCCCCCATCCCGCATTGACCTAAAAGATACCCGACCAAGGAATCATCCAGCCCATGCTCGAAGCGCCAAATCGCAGGCCGGCACGCTTCATCACCTTTGAAGGTGGGGAAGGGGTGGGCAAGTCGACCCAGGTCAAGCGGCTTGTCAGCAATCTCGCTGGCGCCTCGGTCGAGGCCGTACGTACGCGCGAACCCGGCGGCACTCCCAAGGCCGAAGCCATTCGCTCCTTCATCCTCCAGGGGCGCAGCGAAAGCTGGGGTTCCGGCGGCGAGGCCGTGCTGTTTGCCGCCGCGCGCCTCGACCACGTCCACCAGTTGATTGCCCCCAATCTCGCCAAGGGCACCTGGGTCATTTCCGATCGTTTCGCTGATTCCACCCGCGCCTATCAGGGCCTCACGGGCGGCGTCGATCCCAAGCTCATAGATGCCCTCGAAGACCTCGCCCTAGATGGGCACACGCCTGACCTGACACTCGTCCTTGATATGGACCCCGAACAAGCCTTCAAGCGCGTCGCCCAGCGCGCCATCGAAGATGGCCTCGCTCTGACCGGCGACCGCTTCGAAAAGGAGGAGCTCGAGTGGCATCGTCGCCTCCGCGATGGTTTCCTCGACATCGCCCGCAACAACACCGATCGCTGCGTGGTGCTCTCGGCCGATCAGGGTGAGGAAAATCTAGAGCAGGAAATCTGGAGCGTGGTGCAGTCTCGCTTCCCAGAACTGCAAGCCGGTATTAACGCTTGACCGATCCCGCTGCCCTTCCTGGCCTCCCGCTCCCCGAGGAGCGCCATCAGGCCATCGGTCACGACACCGCCCGCGCCGCCATCCTGCAGCAGGTCGCTGAGCGTCGCTTGCCCGGCGCCATTATGCTCCATGGTCCGCAAGGCATTGGCAAAGCCACCTTCGCCTTTGAACTCGCCGCTGCCATCCTCATCGCGACAGGCGACGAAAGCGCCGAACGCGTAACCGAACAGGTCACGGCCCTCTCGCATCCCAATCTCTTCGTGCTTCGCCGTCGTCCCAAAGACGCCAAGGGCTATTACACGGCCATCCGTGTCGAAGACGTCCGAGAACTCCGCGACGCCCTCCATCACACGCGCGGCCGCTTCGGCCACCGCATCGCCATTCTCGACTCCATCGACGATTGCAATCCGTCCGCCGCCAACGCGCTCCTCAAGACCCTTGAGGAACCGCCCGCCGATACGACCTTCCTCCTCGTCTCGCACCGCCCTGGCCAGCTTCTCCCCACCATCCAGTCCCGCTGCCACAATATCGCGCTGCGCCCTTTGTCTGATGATCAAGTCTCAAGCGTCGTCACTGGCAGTCTGCCCGGCATCGATGGCGGAACCCTTGATCGTGCCCTGAGCCTGGCTGGCGGCCGCCCCCGCCGCGCTTTCGAAACCCTCGCGCTCTCGCCTGAATCGCCAGTCGGCGCCTTCATCGCCTGGCTGCAATCCCCCCTCAGTCATCCCGCCGGTGCCTCGATCGCCTTAGCCGATGCTCTTGGCGCCGATCCGCAGGGCCCCGATATGTCCTTTGCCCGCGAAATCCTTCTCGATTGGCTCGCAGACGAGGCCCGCAATGCCGCTTTCGGCCCCGGTTCACGGTTGCGGCTTGCCTCGGCCACGGAGCTATGGGACAAGGCAAATGCGCTTCTGGCCGAAGCCGACAGTGTCAATCTCGATATGAAGCAGACACTGTCCGTGCTCTTCGATGCTATCAGGAAGCACCTCAACACGACTGCCATTCCCGCCGAGCCATAATGACCGCCAAGCCCTTCTACGTCACGACTGCGATCTCCTATCCCAACGGCGCCCCGCATATCGGCCACGCCTATGAGATGATCGCGACCGACGCGATCGCCCGCTGGAAGCGGCTCGAGGGCAGGGAAGTCTACTTCCTCACCGGCACCGACGAGCACGGCATCAAGATGGTGCAGACGGCAGCCAAGGAAGGCATCACGGCGCGTGAACTCGCTGACCGTAACTCTGCCGAATTCCGCCGCCTTGCCGAAGCGCTGAACCTGTCCAACGACGATTTCATCCGCACGACGGAACAGCGTCACCACGACGCTTCGCAAGCCATCTGGAAGAAGATGGAAGCAAGCCAGAACGGCGACATTTTCCAGTCCACCTACAAGGGCTGGTATTCGGTTCGCGACGAAGCCTATTTCGATGAAAGCGAGCTGACCGAAAAGGACGGCAAGCGCCTGGCGCCCTCCGGCGCCGAAGTCGAATGGGTCGAAGAACCGACCTATTTCTTCCGCCTCTCCGCCTATCAGGAGAAGCTCCTCGCACTCTATGAGGAGAATCCCGATTTCATCGCGCCGAAAGAGCGCCGCAACGAAATCATTTCCTTCGTCAAAGGTGGCCTCCAGGACCTCTCGGTCTCCCGCACCACCTTCGATTGGGGCATCCCCGTTCCCGGTGCCGAAGGCCACGTCATGTATGTCTGGGTCGACGCCCTGACCAACTACATCACTGGCGTCGGTTATCCGGATGAGGCGGACGAACTCTTCAAGAAGTTCTGGCCCGCCGATCTCCACGTGATCGGCAAGGACATCATCCGCTTTCACACGGTCTATTGGCCCGCTTTCCTGATGAGCGCTGGCCTGCCGGTGCAGCACCGCGTCTTCGCCCACGGCTTCCTCACCGTCGACGGCCAGAAGATGAGCAAATCGCTCGGCAACGTCATTGACCCGTTCCATCTGGTCGAAACCTTCGGCCCAGACGCGGTCCGCTACTTCTTGCTGCGAGAAGTCTCCTTTGGCAATGACGGCGACTATTCCAACGAAAAGCTCGTCAACCGTGTTAACGCCGACCTTGCCAACAATCTCGGCAATCTCGCGCAGCGCTCGCTTTCGATGATCAACAAGAACTGCGACGCCAAGGTTCCGCAGGTTGGCCACGCGACACCAGCCGATGAAGCGCTCGAAAAGGAAGTCGGCGAAGCCATACAGGCAGCGCAGAAGGCCATGGACGAGCAACTGATCCACGAGGCGACCGGCGCCCTCATCGCCGCCCTGAGCTCGGCCAACAACTACTTCGCCGCCCAGGAACCGTGGGCCCTCAAGAAGACCGATCCCGAGCGCATGGCCTCGGTGCTCTATCGCACCGCCGACACGGTGCGCCGCCTCGCCATCCCGATGCTCGCCTTCGTCCCGGCGTCGGCCGCAAAGCTGCTCGACCAGCTCGCCGTGCCGGAAGAAGATCGCATCCTGCCGCTGGCACTGGTCAAGGATCGTCTCGTCACTGGCACCGAGTTGCCAGTGCCACAGGGAGTCTTTGCCCGTCTTGAAAAGCCGGCTGAGTGACCATGCTGATCGACAGCCACTGCCACCTCGACTTCGAGGCGCTTGCCGCTGACATCGATAACGTCATGGCCCGTGCGGCGGCTGTCGGTGTGACCGGAATGGTAACGATATCCACACTGGTGGATAACTTTTCCACCTATGCCGCCATCGCAGAACGTTTCCCGAACATCTGGTGCTCGGTCGGCACGCATCCGCACAATGCGGACAAGGAACTTCATATACAAACGGATGATCTTGTCCGGCTAAGTGCCCATCCCCGTTGCATTGCCATCGGTGAAGCGGGCCTCGATTACTTCTACGACAACGCCCCGCGCGAGGCCCAGGCCACCGGTCTCCGCCGCCACATCGCCGCCGCCCGCATAACCGGTCTTCCACTGGTTATCCACAGCCGCGCCGCTGACGAGGACATGGCTAATATCCTTGAAGAAGAAAGCCGGGCAGGGGCCTTCCCCTTCGTGCTCCATTGCTTTACCGCCGGCCGCGATCTCGCCGAACGGTCGCTGGCGCTAGGCGGCTACATCTCCTTCTCCGGCATCGTGACGTTCCGGAATGCCCAAGAAATTCAGGACGTTGCGAAACTTGTCCCCGGTGACCGCTATATCGTCGAAACTGACTCACCTTACCTCGCCCCGATTCCCCATCGTGGCCAGTCCAACGAGCCGAGTTTCGTCCGTCACACGGCCGAAAAAGTCGCCGAACTCCGGGGCATTTCCCTCGAACAGCTTGGCGCCGAAACGACTGCCAACTTTGGCCGTCTCTTCTCGAAATCCGGCATTAGATAATACCCGCGCCGGACCGGATCATCGCGACCATTTTAGGCTGCGGTTCCTCCGGCGGCGTCCCGCGCATCGGCAATGACTGGGGCGTCTGCGATCCCACGAATCCTCGCAACCGCCGCCGCCGCTGCGCGCTCCTGATCGAAGGCTGGACGCAAGGTATTGAACAACCAACGCGAATCCTGATCGACACCGGCGTCGATCTCCGCGAGCAGCTGCTCGACGCCAAGGTCGATCGTGTCGACGCCGTGCTCTACACCCACGAGCACGCCGACCACACCCACGGCATCGACGACCTCCGAGTATTGGCCCTCCACAACCGTCGCCGCGTCGACGTCTACTTCAGCGCCGCATGCCGAGAACGCCTCTATGAAGCCTTCGGCTACTGCTTCGTCACGCCGCCCGGCAGCAATTATCCGCCGATCCTCAACGCCCACACAGTCGAGCCTAGCGAGATACTTAAGGTAACCGGCCCCGGCGGCACCATCGACGTCACCGTTTTCCTCCAGAACCACGGGGACATCGATTCCCTTGGCTTCCGCATCGCCAACTTCGCCTATAGCTGCGATCTCTCCGCCATCCCAACCGCCTCCAACGCCGCGGTCTCCAACCTCGACCTCTGGATCGTCGACGCTCTGCGCCCAACGCCCCATCCGAGCCATCTGAGCCTACCCGAGACGCTTGATTTAATTAATAAATTCCAGCCTCACCAGGCCGTCCTGACTGACATGCACATCGATCTCGATTACGTCGAGACCGACGCGACGACGCCCGGTCACATCACCCCGGCCTTCGATGGCATGCAGATCGATGTGCTTAGCGGGACAATATTGAACCGGTAACCAGGCTGCGTCGTCGATACTCTCTACCATGGTGGGAAAACGACCCATCACCGACAGTCACCACCGGGCTTGTCCCGATGGTCCATAGAGCCGCAAACTGGATTGCCCGGACAAGCTGGGCAATGCCGACCGCGGGAAGCAAAGCGCCTTGCGTAAGATCCGGCCTTAAACGTCCAAATCCGTTACAAACGCCGCGTTTTCCTGGATAAACTCAAACCGCGCCTCTGGTTTTGTCCCCATCAGGCGATCCACCGTCGTCTTGGTGGCGATATGGTCATCGAGCACCTTTACCTGCAAAAGTGTCCGCGTCTTGGGCGACATCGTCGTTTCGCGCAGATGCGCGAATGGCATTTCACCGAGACCCTTGAACCGCGTCGTTTCCACCTTGCTCTTGCCGGTGAATTCCGTCGCCATCAACTCGGCCCGGTGGGCATCGTCGCGCGCATAGAGCGTCTTGCCGCCCTGGCTGATGCGATAGAGCGGGGGCAGGGCGAGGTAGAGATGTCCGTTCTCGATCAGCCGCGGCATTTCCTGGAAAAAGAAGGTGATGAGCAGCGAAGCGATGTGCGCCCCGTCCACGTCGGCGTCAGTCATGATGATGATCTTGTCGTAGCGCAGATCATCCTCGGTGTAGCGATCACGCGTCCCGCAGCCGAGCGCTTGGACCAAGTCGGAGATCAACTGATTGGCCGCCAGCTTGTCCCGGCTCGCGCCTGCCACGTTGAGGATTTTTCCGCGCAGCGGCAACACAGCCTGATTGGCGCGACTACGCGCTTGCTTTGCCGAACCGCCTGCTGAGTCGCCTTCGACGATGAACAGTTCCGCACCTTGCGCCGCGTTCTTGGTACAGTCGGCGAGTTTGCCAGGAAGCCGGAGTTTTCGCGTGGCGCTCGCCCGGTCAATTTCCTTTTCCTTGCGCCGGCGCAGACGCTCTTCGGCGCGCTCGATGGCCCAGTCGAGCAGCTTGCCCGCCTGTTGCGGTGACGATCCAAGCCAATGATCGAATGCATCGCGCAAGGCATTTTCGACGATGCGCGTGGCTTC
Source organism: uncultured Devosia sp. (assembly GCA_913775215.1). Lineage (GTDB taxonomy): Bacteria > Pseudomonadota > Alphaproteobacteria > Rhizobiales > Devosiaceae > Devosia. The sequence continues at coordinate 6,225 of CAJYKO010000084.1, forward strand.
CTGAGAAGCCAATTTGTCCTTAGTCTGCCCTACAAATTCAGGCTCGCGCACGAACACGGAGAGCATAGCATTGCAATGCCCCAGCACGTCCTCTGCAGTCAGTGTCGCCGCCGCCTTGTTCTTGGTCAGCTCCGCATAATTCTTGAGCCCGCGCAACAGCACCAGGCGCAAGCCGGCCTCGTGCGTACCGCCGTCAGGTGTCGGCACGGTATTGCAATAAGAGGAAACGCTGCCGTCCTCGATGGTCCAGGCAATCGCCCATTCCACCGAGCCATGGCTACCCGGCCGCCCGCTTTTGCCGGCAAAGATGTCGTCGACGATGCGCGTTTCGCCCTCGATGCGCGCGGACATGAAGTCCTTGAGCCCGTCGGGATAATGGAACACCGCCTTGGCGGGCACATCATCACTGGCAAGGCTTTCGTCGCAGCTCCAGCGGAGCTCCACGCCGCCGAAGAGATAAGCCTTGGCCCGCGTCATCCGGAAAATACGGCCCGGCGAGAAATGCGCGGTTGGCCCAAAAATTTCAGGGTCCGGATGGAAGCGAGTCACTGTTCCACGGCGGTTCTGCACACGCCCGACATTGACGACGTCCTGCACCACCTTGCCGCGCGAGAAGATGATGCGATGGAGCTGTTGGTCGCGTGC
>CAJYKO010000085.1 GCA_913775215.1 uncultured Devosia sp.
CCATCGCGGCAGAGGGTATCAAGCCGCCTGTCGCCCTTGCCCAGGACATAGCTCGCGCCGCAATCGGCGAAGACGCCGTTAAGCTCGGCCGACACGTCGATATTGACGAGATCACCCTCGCGCAGCACCCGGTCGCCTGGAATGCCATGGGCAATTTCCTCGTTGACCGAAATGCAGGTGTGACCCGGAAAATCATAGGTCAGGATCGGCGCTGAAATCGCCCCGTGCTCGGCCAGAATTTTAGCGCCGATCTCGTCGAGCTCGAGCGTCGTCATCCCCGGCCGCATCGCCGCCGCCATGGCCTCGCGGGCCACGGCACAGATCCGACCAATGGCCTTCAGCTTTTCGAGCTGCTCGTCAGTCGTGATGGTCAATGATCAGCCCTTGTTGGCGAGGTAGTATTTGAGGAGTCCCTGGGTTGAGCTGTCGTGCCCTTCGCCGCTTGCCTGTCCCTGAACCTTGGGCAGCAGCGCCTTGGCGAGTTGCTTGCCCAGCTCAACGCCCCATTGGTCGTAGGAATTGACGTTCCAGATGACACCCTGAATGAAGACCTTGTGCTCATAAAGCGCGACGAGCGAGCCCAGCGTTTCCGGCGTCAGTTGCTTGTAAAACAGCGTGTTGCTCGGACGATTGCCGGGAAACACCTTGTGCGGCGTTAGTTCCTTGATCTTGTCCTTGTCGAGGCCCTGCGCCTTGAGTTCGTCGACAACCTCTTCCGCAGTCTTGCCCAGCATCAGCGCTTCGGACTGTGCCAGCACATTGGCCACAAGCTTGTCGTGATGCGGCGGCAGGCTCTCATGCGGCTGCGCGGCGATCAGGAAGTCACAGTGGATGACGTCGGTACCCTGGTGGATCAGCTGATAAAAGGCGTGCTGTCCATTCGTGCCCGGCTCGCCCCAGACGATCGGCCCGGTCGACCAGCCGACTTCCTTGCCATTCAGAGTGACCGATTTGCCGTTCGATTCCATATCCTGCTGCTGCAGATAGGCCGGGAAGCGGCTGAGGCGCTGGTCATAGGGCAGCACGGCGTGGGTCGAAAAACCCCACGCATTACGATACCAGACGCCGAGCAGCCCCATGATAACAGGCAGATTGCTCTCCAGCGGCGTTTCGAGGAAATGCCGATCCATGGCATCGGCACCGGCGAGGAACTTGGCAAAATTGTCGTAGCCGACAGCCAGCGCCACCGGCAGGCCGATCGCCGACCAAACCGAGTAGCGGCCGCCGACCCAATCCCAGAACCCAAAGATCCGGTCTTCTTGAATACCGAACTTGGCGCAGCCTTCGATATTGGTCGATACTGCCGCAAAGTGGCTCGGCACCGCCTCTTCGCCTAGCGCATCGGCCAGCCACTTCCGCGCCGAATGGGCGTTAGTCATGGTCTCATCGGTGGTGAAGGTCTTGGACGCCACGATGAAGAGCGTCTTCTTGGGGTCGAGACCCTTCAGCGTGTCGTGGTTATGGGCGCCGTCGACATTGGAGACGTAGTGGGCACGCAGGTCCGGGCGGGTATAGGGTGCGAGCGCCAGCGTCACCATCACCGGGCCGAGATCTGACCCGCCGATGCCGATATTGACCACATCGGTGATCTGCTCGCCGCCATGGCCGCGGATTTCGCCCGAGCGCACCGCGTTGGTGTAATTCTCGATCGCTTTCAGCACCGCCCGCACGTCGGGCATCACATCCTTGCCATCGACCTCGACCGGCTTGTCGCCCTGATAGCGCAGCGCCATGTGCATCACGGCGCGATCTTCGGTGATATTGATGTGCTCGCCTTCGCACATCTGCGCGCGGCGCTCTTCGACCCCGGCGGCGCGCGCCAGGTCAAACAGCGCAGCCATCGCCTCTTCGTCGATACGGTTCTTGGAGTAGTCGAGGAGGATCCCGGCGCCGCTCGCGGAGAACCGCTGGAAACGGTTGGGGTCCTCGGCGAACAGCAGCCGCATGGGCTGCCCCTCGATCGCCTTCTTGAGCTTGCCCAGCGTTTCAAACCCGGCCTTGCGTCCCGACTTTGCCATGACAGTCTTCTCCAAGTGGAATTTTATAGGACCGGCAGGTCGCCGGCAGCCCAGGCGGCGCGCGTTTCAGCCGCAAAATCGGCCATGCGGCCGGCCTCGATCGCCGCCCGCGCGCCCGCAGTCAGCTCTTGATAATAGGCAAGGTTGATCTGCGATAGCACCATCGCGCCCAAAATCTCTTCCGTCCTTACCAGATGGTGGAGATAGGCGCGGCTCCAGCGTCGGCAGTTCGGGTTGGGCGATGCCTCGTCGAGCGGCCGGTGGTCATCCTTATGCCGCGCGTTCTTCAGGTTGATGACGCCAAAGCGCGTATAGGCATGGCCATGCCGCCCGGCGCGTGTCGGATGCACGCAATCGAACCTGTCGATCCCGCGCTCGATGCCGCCCAGGATGTCGTCCGGCTTGCCGACGCCCATCAGATAGCGCGGCCGGTCCCACGGCAATTCCGGCGTAATATCGGAGAGCACGCGGAACATGACCTCTTGCGGTTCGCCCACAGCCAGCCCGCCGATGGAATAGCCATCAAAGCCGATCGACTTCAAGCCAGCCGCCGATTTGGCACGCAGCTCGGCATCATCGCCCCCCTGCACGATGCCGAAGAGCATGCGATTCTGCTGGTTGTTGAACGCAATCTTCGAGCGATCGGCCCAGCGCAGGGACAATTCCATCGCCCGCTCGATTTCCTTGCGCTCCGCCGGCAAGGCGATGCACTCGTCGAGCTGCATGATGATATCGCTATCAAGGAGCGTCTGAATTTCGATCGAACGCTCCGGCGTCAGTTCGTAAGACGAACCGTCGATATGCGACTTGAAGGTCACGCCCTTTTCGGTGAGCTTCCGGAGCTTGGCCAGCGACATGACCTGGAAGCCGCCGCTATCGGTCAGGATCGGATGCGGCCAGCGGATCAGCTCATGCAGGCCGCCGAGGCGCGCCACCCGCTCCGGGCCGGGGC
>CAJYKO010000086.1 GCA_913775215.1 uncultured Devosia sp.
ATCATGCACAAGGTTTCTCCCTGGTCTCCGGACGGGACGGCGATCGTCATCGAAGGGCTGACAAATGCGGATCGATGATGTGACGTGAGCTGAGCAAACAGCGGCCAGGCTGCAATTAACGAGCGTCCGCTTCCGGGAACCGTCACCCTTCGTCGGAGTGGCCGATATTGGGTACTTTTCCCGTTACGGTCCATTGGACCAAATCCCGCCCAACACCTGCCGTTCCCAGGCCGGAACGACAGATGCTTGCCTGTCATTATGCGGCGCCACCTTCCGAATCCTTGATCCACCCGGCCGCCTTGAGATGGGTAACAGCGGATCGAGCAACGGGTGCGACCAAGCCGTTGGATAGCTGGAGACGCATGGAGCGGGCATTTCCCTCGACTGCCGCGACGGCATGTGCCGCGACCCACCAAGATCGATGTGTCCGTAGGCCATCGGTCTCGACCGCCTCAATGGCACGGCCGAGCGGCATCAGGATCAGCTCGGAACCGGCCGGCCTATGGACGCGGACGTAATGGTCTTCCATCTGCAGTGCCAGCACGTCCCCGCCGAGCGGTGCCGTGATCGGAGCAGCCGAGGGCGATGACTTGCGATCATCATGGGAGGCAGAAAGCGCGCGGCGCTGGGCCAGGCCGACACTCGTCATCGCGACCACACCGATCGTGGCCGTCTGCACGAACCATGGTCCCGGTGAAAGATCGAGCCGCGCCAGATCGGGCCACAATCGGAACGCCAGCATTCGTGTCGCCAGCGCTTCGGGCATGCTGGCGACCACGCTCGCCACGATCAGGGCGAGCCACCACGCCCTCGAGCCGGTAACGGTCGAGATGGCGACGATCCTGTATGCCGGGCCATAGAACAGCAGGCCGAGCAGCATTGCGCCGATCCAGTAGCCGAACAGGCGTAGGGGGCCGCCATTCAGGTAGCTGCCGAACGGCCCGAGGATCGCGAGAAGGATTCCGGCGATAACGGCTAGGCCGACCCACTGCACCGCGAGCAGGATCGAACGCCGGTCGGAGCTGAAGAAGGCGGGCAGTTGGGTCACGCAGCATCTTCTACCCCGGTTGGGAGGGCGAGCGAAGCCCGTTTGCCGACTGGCGTACCCATTCGCCCATTCGCGAATAGACAGCTTTCGCCAAGCGTTTGGCTTGGGTCATCCAAGGGGCGCCACCTTGGAGTTCGTCATGTCCCTGCGACTAGCCCTTGCCATCCTCTCCCTTGCGTTCGTGTCTTCCCCGGCCGAAGCCCGGCCAGCGCAGGCGGGTTTCGAGCGACAGGTGACGGGGGACGGCACCGAGGTGGGCATCTGGTATCCCGCAACCGGGACGCCCGTTCGCCAGCGGCTCGGCCTTTACGCGCAGGATGTGGTGCCCGATGCGGCCGTTCCGGGCGGCAAGCATCCGCTGATCGTCATATCCCACGGTACCGGAGGCGATTACGCCGGTCACGTCGACACCGCCGTGGCGCTCGCACGCACCGGCTTCATCGTCGCCGCACTCACCCATCCTGGTGACAACTGGCGCGACAATAGCCGGGCAACCCGCATCGAAGGGCGTCCTCCCGCGCTGAGTGCGACCATATCGTACATGTTGCAGAACTGGTCGGGGCGCGCCGCCATCGACCCCGATCGTATCGGCGCCTTCGGCTTCTCGGCCGGTGGCTTCACGGTTCTGGCGGCTGCCGGAGGGAGGCCGGACATGACGCGGTTTGTCGATCACTGCGCGCAGCATCCCACCTTCTTCGTATGCACTCTCCTGAAGTCCCAGCCCCGAACGCTGTCGAGCGCTTGGCCGCCGATGACAGATCCGCGCATCAGGGCGATCGCCGTCGCGGCACCGGCGATCGGCTTCACCTTCGACCGTAGCGGGCTGGACGGCGTGCGCATCCCGGTGCAGCTCTGGCGGGCTGACAACGACCAGATCCTCCCGGCGCCATCGTCGGCAGATGCGGTTCGCTTTGCATTGCCGAACAAGCCCGAGTTCCATGCCGTTCCCGGCGCAGGGCATTTCGACTTTCTGGCCCCATGCGCCGAACCTGCGACTATGCCCCTGCTTTGCGCCAGCGCGCAGGGCTTCGACCGCGCGAAATTTCATACCCGTTTCAACGCGCAGGTGGTGCGGTTCTTTGTCGAAAAGCTAGGCCGACCGGGGCTGGCGGTCATGCCCGATGCTACGCGGTTACGGCCCTATACGGCCTGTTATGCCATCGTCGGATCATCGGCCGAGGGCTATCCCGTAATCGGTTCGACGCTGCAGTCCGTTCGGCAGGACAGGTTGGAAGGGCGGTCGATCTGGCGGATCGTCGTGCATCAGCGTCTCGCAAACGGCCGGTTCGATCTGCGTGATGCTTTCACGCTCGATGCGCGCACCTTGCGCCCGATCTCGTTGACGACGACGCGCGACGGCAAACCCCACGCCGAACTGTCCTACGAACCGGATCGCGTCACCGGGTACAAGCTCGATCGCCAAGGCAACCGCGTGACGATCGATCAGGCTTTGGTGCCCCCCGTTTGGGACGGCAATCTGTTCGGACCGACCTTCGCCGCGATGCCGCTGGCTCGGGGGAAGCGCTTCACGTTACCCTTCTACCAATATGATCGCGGCTTGGGTGCGTTCACGGTCGCCGTCACAGGAACCGAAGCGGTGATGACGCCGACAGGCCGGGTGGAGGCGTGGGCGCTCGATGCCGGATCAAGTGCAAACCAGCGCCTGCGCTATCTGATTGCCAAACATGGTGGACGAGAGCTCGGCTATAGCGCACCGCAGGGCGGGCAACGGCTCGGAGGAACGTGCACGGGGTTGGAATAGTCTTCGTCCTTAGCCGCATGGAACGGGGTTTTGGGAATGCCAAGGCTTTGCGGTTTCTCGATTTTCTCAGGGAAGGCCGACCCGTGATGGCGGCATCTCGCGGCTATCTCGGCTAAGTGCTCGGATGAATGAATGGCCGGAATTGGAATACCGATAGCGAGCCGTGAATGACCGCAATTGGGTCTTCTTGTAAGGGCGTCGACTACGTTCAGTGATGATGATGCCACAAGCTTTTGACCAATTTTGGGGTAGGTGGACGGCAAACATCTGAGAAGGATGACACCGCTCGGTCACCATGCCGCCGGGGCCACCTCCTCTTGCGAAAGACGCAACCGCTCGAACGGCTGGAGCCCCGTGTTCGCCTGAGGTCATCGTCGACGCCCCCCCTGGGATCGGGCTTCTGCCCGGTGAGGTCGATCTGATCGTCAGCATGCTCGGCAAGGCCCTGACCGAGCTGTTCAGCGAAGAAGAGAAGAATGCTGCCGGGCGGCATGGGCATTAATTTCAGGATGAAAAAGCATGAGCGAGCCGCTGCGCGCCTATGGGTATGTCCGCGTCAGCAACGATGACGAGGACGGCAACAATG
>CAJYKO010000087.1 GCA_913775215.1 uncultured Devosia sp.
ATGGCCGGAAGAATCTGCTTGCCTGGAACCGTACCGTACGGTACGCCAGCGACGGAAAGGTGCCGATCCGATCGGCGCCGGCTTTTGGAGGCATACCGTGGCCCTGGCCATCAAGGTCAACGAAGAGACGTTCACACCCCGGCAGCAGGCAGTGCTGACGGCGGCGCTGGATTTGCTCGTCGAGAACGGCGACGGACTGACCATGACTGCGGTGGCGCGGCGTGCTTCTTGCTCCAAGGAGACGCTCTACAAATGGTTCGGCGACCGTGACGGTCTGTTGACGGCCACGGTGCAGTGGCAGGCGGCCAAGGTGCGCATGCCCTTCGTCGATCGCAGCCACCTCAACGTCAAGGCACTGCGCGTCAGCCTCGAGCAGTTCGCGCGTGACCTGCTGACCACCATCATCGGGGAAGTGTCCATTACGCTCAACCGCACCGCGATCACCCACGCGGCGCAGGAGAAGGATAGCCTCGGCAATATCGTGCTCGAGAACGGGCCGCTGGCGATCCGGCGGCGGCTGAAGCCTATTCTGGAAGCGGCGCGCGACGCCCGCCTGCTGCGCTTTCCGTCGAGCGAGGAAGCCTATCGCACCTTTTTCGGCCTCGTTGTCCGCGACGTGCAGATCCGCCTGCTGCTGGGCGACAAGGGGCTGACCCAATCCAATGTCGAGGCCAACATCGAAGCCGATGTGAAGACCGCGACCGACCAATTCCTGGCGCTCTATGGCGCCAAGGCCAGTGCATAACCGCTATTCCAGGGAGAGCCCCAATGCGCGTCTATTACGATCGTGATGCCGATCTCAACATTATCAAATCCAAGAAAGTCGCCATCATCGGCTACGGCTCGCAGGGCCATGCCCATGTGCTGAACCTGCGCGACTCGGGCGTGACCAACGTCGCCGTGGGCCTGCGTCCCAATTCTCCGTCGGCCAAGAAGGCCGAGGGCGAAGGCCTCAAGGTGATGAGCGTTGCCGAGGCTTCCGCCTGGGCCGACGTCATCATGCTGCTGACCCCGGACGAACTGCAGGCCGATATCTACAAGAAGGACATCGAGCCCAATATCCGTGACGGCGCCGCGCTGGCCTTCGCGCACGGCCTCAACGTGCACTTCAACCTGATCGAGCCCAAGTCCACCGTCGACGTGATCATGATCGCGCCGAAGGGCCCGGGCCACACCGTTCGCGGCGAATACCAGAAGGGTGGCGGCGTGCCGTGCCTCATCGCCGTGCACCACGACGCGTCTGGCAATGCCCATGATATCGCGCTGGCCTATGCCTCGGGTGTCGGCGGCGGCCGTTCGGGCGTCATCGAAACCAATTTCCGCGAAGAGTGCGAAACTGACCTGTTCGGTGAACAGGCCGTGCTGTGCGGTGGTCTGGTCGAGCTGATCCGGGCCGGCTTCGAAACGCTGGTGGAAGCCGGCTACGCCCCGGAAATGGCCTATTTTGAGTGCCTGCACGAAGTGAAGCTGATCGTCGACCTGATCTACCAGGGCGGCATCGCCAACATGAACTACTCGATCTCGAACACGGCAGAGTGGGGCGAATACGTCACCGGTCCGCGCATCATCACCTCGGAAACCAAGGCCGAGATGAAGCGCGTGCTGCACGACATTCAGTCGGGCAAGTTCACCTCGGACTGGATGCAGGAATACAAGGGCGGCGCCTCGCGCTTCAAGGCGACCCGTCGCCTTGCCGACGAGCACCCTATCGAGGAAGTCGGCCACAAGCTGCGCGAGATGATGCCGTGGATCAAGGCCGGCGCGCTGGTCGACAAGGCCAAGAACTAAGAACAAGAGGCGGGGGCTAATGCCCCCGTTTTCGTTTGATGACCATACGCATCGTACCGTTGAGCGGCATCGATATTCGCCTGGCGCCGGGCCCCTGGCCGTTACCGCCTGAACTGCGCGCGGCGGTGCCGCAGCGTTGGGCCGAGATGGTGGCGGACAATCCCCATCTCTGGGACGGACGCGTGCTGGGTGTGATGCATCCGCGCGTGGATGAAGACGGGGTCTTGCGGGGGCGGGCGCACGAGGACGCGTTTTCGACATTCATGACCTGGCGTGGCGCGGGTTTTCCAGACTGCGGCATTACCAACCTCTTCGGATCGGCGCTGATCGTCTCGAACGACGGCGCGATCATTCTGGGGGTGATGGGCGCGGACACGGCCAATGCCGGCCGGGTCTATCCGCCTGGCGGGTCGCTCGAACCGCGCGATGTGGGACCGGACGAGCAGGTCGATGTGCTCGGCAGCATTGCGGTGGAACTGACGGAAGAAACCGGGCTTGATATTGCCGAAGCGCGCGTCGGCGCGTTGCTGGCCATTTTCGACGGGCCGCGCGTGTCGGTGGCGCAGGGTTTGCACTTTCCCCAAAGCGCTGAAGTCCTGCTCGCGCGCATCCGCGAAAATCTCGATACGCAGGAGCATCGCGAACTCGCGGACGTGGTGGCGGTGCGCACGCTGGCCGAGCTAGAGGCGGCGGGTGAAGTTCTGCCCTATATCGGGGCGCTGCTCAGCGCTTACGAAGAGCGCAGGGTTTCGCTTTAGACTTTTCCG
>CAJYKO010000088.1 GCA_913775215.1 uncultured Devosia sp.
ACGAGACCAAGCGCGCTTCCAAGTGGCGTGCGCTCGACTATATGGGCCTGAAACCCGGCACGCCGATCACCGAGATCAAGCTCGACAAGGTGTTTATCGGTTCGTGCACCAATGGCCGCATCGAAGACTTGCGCGCTGCCGCCGCTGCTATTGGCGACAAGAAGGTCGCTTCGCATGTCTCGGCCATGGTCGTGCCAGGCTCGGGCCTCGTCAAGGAACAGGCGGAAGCCGAAGGCCTTGACCTCATCTTCAAGAATGCCGGCTTTGAATGGCGCGAACCGGGCTGCTCCATGTGCCTTGCCATGAACCCGGACAAGCTGAAGCCCGAAGAACGCTGCGCCTCGACCTCGAACCGCAATTTCGAGGGCCGCCAGGGTTTCAAGGGCCGCACCCACCTCGTCTCCCCCGCCATGGCCGCTGCCGCCGCCATTGCCGGCCACTTCGTCGATATCCGCGAGTGGCAGTAACACGCACCGATTGGTCGGGGTTTTATGCCCCGACCCTCGATGATTTCGAGGCTATGGCGAGCAAAGCCTTGGCGGAACTGCCCGAGCCGTTCAAATCGCTCGCGGCCGACGTCACCTGCTCGGTCGCCGAATTTGCCGAAGACGACGTCCTCGCCCATTTCGAAATGGAGAGCCCTTTCGAACTGATGGGTCTCTTCACCGGCATCGGTCTCACCGAAGACGGTGCCGTGCCCCAGACCGGGCAATTGCCCAATACGGTCTTCCTCTACCGCCGCGCCATTCTCGATTATTGGGCCGAAAACGACGACAACACCCTTGGTGAAGTCGTCACCCACGTCCTGATCCACGAACTCGGCCACCACTTCGGCTTTTCCGACGAAGACATGGAAGAGATCGAAGCCCGCGCCGACGCAGAGGATTAAGCCTCACAATCCCCACGTCATTTCCGCGAAAACGATAATCCATAAACAGAAATCCCCGCTTTAGCGGGGATGACATCGGGTTTTGGACCGGGTTGGAGGCTTCAGCTTTCGACCACAACTTGTGGTGGAGAGGCGGGCTCGTTCTCCGGCGCATATTTGCTGAGCAGCGGGAGTTGGGTCATCGAGAAAATCATCGTCAGCGGCATGATCCCCCAGACCTTGAAGTTGACCCAGAACGCCGTATCGAAGTTGCGCCAGACGATTTCGTTGATCACGGCCAGCAGCACGAAAAACAGGCCCCAATTCAGCGTCAGCTTCCACCAGCCTTCCGGGCGGAGCCGGTAGACGTCGCCAAAGACATATTTAAGCAGCGATTTCCGGAACAGAAGACCACCCAGCAGCACCGAAGCAAAGAGCATATTGGTAATGGTGGGCTTGAGCTTGAAGAAAGTCTCATCCTGCAGCCACAGCGTCAGGCCGCCAAAAATCAAGACGACGACACCGGTTACCAGCGGCATGACCGGGATCTTTCCGAGCACGAGCTTGGAGATGACCAGCGAGACGGCCATGGCGATCATGAAGACTGCGGTCGCGAGAAAGAAGCCTTCCGGAAAAATCGGAGTGAGAGCCGGAAAGGCCGCCAGGATGCGATCGCCGAAGAAGTTGACGAGAAAGAATATGACCAGCGGGCCGAGCTCGAGCGAAAGCTTGGTGATCTGTGGCTTGAGGTCTTCCCAGCTGACTTCTGGTTGAGCGGCTTTATCGGTCATTGTTGGTTCCATGGCGTCTTGCGCCAATGTGATTGCATGGGCCAAGCGGTGCAAGCGCAATAGGCTCCAAGCATGTTCAGATTTTGTCCGAGACGATCAGTCCTGTCCGGCAATCGCCTTGGCAAAGTCGCGCGCCGCAAATGGCTCGAGATCGTCTACCCCTTCGCCGACACCGATGAAATGCACGGGCAGACCGAACTTTCGGGCGATAGCAACGAGAATGCCGCCCCGCGCCGTGCCGTCGAGCTTGGTCATCACGAGCCCGGTCACGCCGGCCCGTTTTCCGAAAATCTCGACCTGCTTCATGGCGTTCTGCCCCGTCGTTGCATCGAGCGTCAGCAAGGTCGCATGCGGCGCCTCGGGCTCGACCTTCTTGATGACGCGAATGACCTTTTCAAGTTCGTTCATCAGCTCGTCGCGGTTCTGCAAGCGCCCGGCGGTGTCGATGATCAGCACATCGCGCCCCTCGGCCTTGGCCTGGGTAACGGCATCGAAGGCCAGACCCGAAGCATCGGCGCCAGCCGGTCTTGAAACAACCGGCGCGCCCGTCCGCTGGCCCCAGACCTGAAGTTGCTCGATTGCCGCCGCGCGGAACGTGTCGCCTGCGGCCAGCATCACGGATTTTCCTTCGCCTGCGAACTTTTGGGCCAGCTTGCCGATGGTCGTGGTCTTGCCCGAGCCGTTCACGCCAATCATCAGGATCACAAAGGGCTTTTTCGTCGTGTCGATCGTCAAAGGCCGCGCCACAGGCCCGAGCACCTTCTCGACTTCACCGGCGAGCACATTGCGCACGTCACTGCCCGAGACTTCGCGGTCGAACCTATCGCGGCGCAGCGTTTCAGTAATCGCCGTGGCCGTCTCGAGCCCGAGATCGGCCTGGATCAGCACATCCTCCAGCTCATCCAGCGTCGCCGCATCGAGCTTGCGCTTGGTGAAGACCGAGGTGATGGAATTGGCCAGGTTGTCCGAAGAGCGTTTTAGGCCCGTCGTCAGCCGCGAAAACCAGCTCTCGCGGGGCGCAGCCGTTTCCGGCGCCGGTATGATCGGTACGCTGTCTCGGATTTCAGCAGCTCGAGCCTCGATGTCCTCGACATATTCGGTGGTCGTTTCGGGAGGACCGGGAAGGGGCACATGCTGTTCTTCAACCGGTTCCGGTTCGGGCGCCGGCGGCACGGTTTCGGGCACGGGTGGAATGGGCTCGACCGGCGCTTGGGGATGCGTTTCGGGCGGCGCGGGCGAGGGGACCGGCTCGGTGCCGAACAAGCGCTTGAAGAAACCGGAGACTTTATCGCTCATGCTATTGTGTTTTCCTTCGCCTCAGTCCGCGGCCCGCAGCTTTTCGCCGATCAGGCCATCAGGGCCAAGCCCGATAATCCTGACGGCCGAGAGTTCGCCGGGCTGCATAGACGCAACGCGGACCGGCACAAATTGTTCGGTGCGCCCAAGCCCATTGCGCTCCATGAGCACATGTTCGGTCCGCCCCACCCGCGCTGCACAAAGCGCCGCAAATTGCCGCTCGCCTTCAGCCCGCAACAGCCCCGCGCGCGCCTTGGCTGTGGCCTTGCCCACTTGCGGCATGCGCGCCGCTGGCGTGCCGGGTCGCGGCGAATAGGGAAAGGCATGAATATAAGTCAGCCCCGCCTCACCGATAAAGCGCAGTGAATTTTCGAACATCGCCTCGGTCTCGGTCGGGAAACCAGCAATGATATCGGCGCCAAAGACCATGTCCGGCCGGATCGCCCGCAGCTTTTCGACGACCCCCAGCGCATCCTCGCGCAGATGCCGCCGCTTCATGCGCTTCAGGATGAGATCATCCCCCGATTGTAACGACAGATGCAGGTGCGGCATCAGCCGGGGATCGGCCACGGCCTCATAAAGCGCCGCGTCCGCCTCGATAGAATCGATCGAGGAAATCCGCAGCCGCGGCAGATCCGGCACGTGCCGCAAAATCGCCTGCACCAGCGTGCCCAGCGTCGGCGCCCCCGGCAGATCGGGCCCATAGGAGGTGATATCCACCCCCGTCAGCACGATCTCGCGCACCCCGTTGCCGACCAATGTCTTGATCTGCTCGACCACGAGACCCATCGGCACCGACCGCGATGGCCCCCGGCCAAAGGGAATGATGCAGAAGGTGCAGCGATGGTCGCAACCATTCTGCACCTGGACGAATGCCCGCGTCCGCCGATCCATTCCGGCAATCAGATGCCCCGCGGTTTCCCGGACGCTCATAATGTCGTTGACCTGCACCTTGTCATTGAGCGCGGTGCCAAAGACCATGGGCCGATAGCTTTCGGCTTTGAGCTTGTCCTCATTGCCGATGACGAGGTCGACCTCGTCCATGTCGCCAAAGGTGCGCGCCTCGGTCTGCGCCGCGCAACCGGTGACGATGATGCGCGCCGCCGGATTGTCGCGCCGTGCCTTGCGCACGGCTTGCTTGGCTTGCTTGACGGCCTCTTCGGTCACCGCGCAGGTATTGATGATGATGGCATTGTCGAGCCCAGCCTTTTCGGCCTCGGCCTTCATCACCTCGCCCTCATAGGCGTTCAAGCGGCAACCGAATGTGAGCGTTTCGACCGCCATCAGGCCGCCTCGGCGCGCGTCCAGGCGCCCGTTGCCGGATCGAATTCGCCGCGCCATTCGAACTCGGCGGGACCCGTCAGGGTGACGTGATCGTCCGCCTGCCATTCAACGACGAGATCGCCGCCCGGCAGCGTCACCGTCGCCTTGCGGTCCGTCCGCCGCGTCCGCGCGCCATTGACCACAGCCGCACAAGCCGCCGTGCCGCAGGCCTCGGTCAGTCCTGCGCCACGTTCCCAGACGCGCAAGACGATCTTGCCCGGCTCGCTCACCTGGGCGATGCCGATATTGGCCCGCTCGGGGAAAATCGGATGGTTTTCGAGCATGGGCCCAAACCGATCGAGCGCATAGGACCAGACATCGTCCTTGACCCAGAACGTTGCATGCGGATTGCCGATCGCCATCACCGAAGGGGAATGCAGCACGGGCGCATCGATCGGCCCGATCTGCAATTCGATCTGTCGCGTGTCGGCAAATTCCTCGTTGAGCGGAATATCGTACCAGGCGAATTTCGGCGTGCCCATGTCAACGGTGATCAGCCCGCTTTCGGCCTCTTCACCAAAGAGAATTCCCGCCACGGTCTCGAAGGTAAACCGCTGCCGGCCCTGTTCAGCGCTGAGGAATTGCACCACACAGCGCATGCCATTGCCGCAGGCCTGGGCCCGCGAGCCATCGGAATTGATGATCTCGATATAATTGACCGTGCCGGGCATGCGGGAATCATGGATGGCCATGATCTGATCGAACTTGGTTTCGGCCCGCGCATTGATCGCAATAGCCGCTTCCGGCTTCACGCGATCCATCCGGCCACGCATATCAGCGACGATGATCTGGTTGCCCAGCCCGTTCATCTTGAGAAAGGGTGCGTTGCTCACGAGCGATGCCTGTCTTTTGGTCTCGGGCTCTATATGGCGGAAGTATGAGGCAATTGCCAGTGCCGCGCCTGGCTAAGCTCCGCGCCCGGCAACGACTATATCGGCGCGCTCCATGGGACGCGTTTCCATATAGTGCTCGACACTGGGCAAGAAGAGGTGGCGCCATTGCCGTTCCCATGCGCCAACCCCACGGTCGAGCGACGTTGTTAGCGTCGTTGCTGCGTCGCTTTCGACCCAGATCTTCAGATCGTAAAGGTGCGCCAGGCGTTGGGCGAGCGCCGAGACGCCTTCCACGATGACCAGCTTGTTGCCAAGCTCAATCTCTTTCCAGGGTCCAAGTGCGCCACTCTCCCAGTCATAGAGCTGATAGCGACAGGCGCCGGTTCGAGCCAAGGTCTCGACCGCTTCGAAGAACGCTTCATGGCGCATATATGGAAACGGAAAGCCCGGCTCGATCGGATCCGGCCAGTGCTCCTGCGGCAGGACGAAATCATCGAGGTAGATCAGTTCGGCTCCAAACGTCTCAACTAGCCGATCAGCCAGCGTCGACTTTCCCGACACCGGCAGACCGTCTATGCCAATCAGCCTGTTATTGGCCCGCGCTTGCAGTCTCTCTATCAGCGTGTCACCCGTGATTATGGCCCCGGTTTCTTGACTCACGCCCAAAACTCCCCTAAACGCGACCCGTTCATCAGGCTTTTGCTCCTGACCAGCCGACCGGGACCCCGAACGGGTGCCACGATCCCGGAGGCCAACATCCGCCAGCGCGTTGCGCCCGCGGGTGGGTTTTGCGTTTGCCTGCATGAGTACCATATGGCTCACTGGACGAGCAAAGCGAGGACCCCGCCAAAGTTTTGGCGCCCCCGCGGAGGGCCAGCGAGGCCACCAGCGCGGTTTTAGCGCGTCGGTGGCTGAGTGGTGCGGCCCGTGAGCGAGAAGGACTAAAAATGTTTGAGAGCTTAAGCGACCGGCTTGGCAAGATTTTCGATGGGCTTCGTGGACGCGGCGCGCTCAGCGCTGCCGATGTCGATGCGGCCATGCGCGAAATCCGCCGGGCGCTGATCGAGGCCGACGTTTCGCTCGAAGTCGTCCGCGCCTTTGTCGAGCAGGTCCGCGAACGCGCCGTCGGCGCCGAAGTTACCCGCTCGGTGACCCCCGGCCAGCAAGTCGTCAAAATCGTCAATGACGAGCTGGTCCAGGTCCTGGGCTCCGATGCCGTCACCATCGATCTCAATGCCCCGGCGCCGGTTACCTTGCTCATGGTTGGTCTCCAGGGTTCTGGTAAGACGACGACCACGGCGAAAATTGCAAAACGCCTCAAGGACCGCCAGAAGAAGAAGGTTCTTCTCGCCTCGCTCGATACCCGCCGCCCGGCTGCCATGGAGCAGCTCCGCGTGCTCGGCGAACAGGTCGGCGTCGATACCCTGCCGATCATAACCACTGAAACGCCGGTCGAGATCGCCCGCCGCGCCGAGCGCGAGGGCCGTCTGGGTGGCTATGACGTTCTCATTCTCGATACCGCCGGCCGCACCCATATCGACGAAGAGCTGATGGTTGAAACGGTCTCCATCAAGGAGATCGCAAAACCCCACGAAATTCTGCTCGTCGTCGACGCCCTGACCGGCCAGGACGCGATCAATGTCGCGCGCTCCTTCGATACGCGTCTCGATGTCACCGGCATCGTCATGACCCGCGTCGATGGCGATGGTCGCGGTGGTGCAGCGCTGTCCATGCGCGCCGCCACCGGCAAGCCGATCAAGCTGATCGGCGTCGGCGAAAAGATGGATGCGCTCGAGGACTTCCATCCCGCGCGCATCGCCGACCGCATTCTCGGCATGGGCGATATCGTTTCGCTCGTCGAAAAGGCCGCCGAGCACGTCACGGCCGAAGACGCCCAGAAGATGGCGCAAAAGCTCAAGAAGGGCTCGTTCGATCTCGACGATCTGCGCGCCCAGCTTCTGCAGATGAAGAAGATGGGCGGCATGGGTGGCCTCATGGGCATGTTGCCCGGCGCGGGCCAGCTCAAGAAAGCCATGGCTGGCGCCAATGTCGACGAAAAGGTGTTTGACCGCCAGATTGCCATCATCAATTCCATGACCAAGAAAGAGCGGGCCAATCCTGACCTGCTTAATGCCTCGCGCCGCAAGCGTATCGCTGCGGGCGCCGGCGTCGACGTCTCGGAAATCAACAAGCTCGCCAAGCAGCACCGCCAGATGGCGGATATGATGAAGAAAGTGTCCAAGGGCGGCATGGGCGCCCTGGGTGGCATGTTCGGCGGCAAGATGGGCGGCATGCTCGGTGGCATGCCCGATCTCTCCAAGATGGACCCCAAGCAGCTCGAGCAGATGGCCCGCCAGGCCGGTATCAATCCCGAGCAATTGAAGGGTCTGCCCTCGGCCGATCTGCCGATGAGCGACAAGCTGCCCACCGACGTCAACAAGCTTTTAAAATCCGCTGGCGGTCCGGGCCTTCCCGGTCTGGGCGGTGCTCCCCGTTTCCCTGGCCTTCCTGGCCTGGGCAAGAAGAAATAACCCAACTCAAAACATCAACCCCAGGAACAAGAAAATGTCCCTCAAGATCCGTCTGGCTCGCGCCGGCACCAAGAAGCGCCCGTTCTACCACATCGTCATCGCCGACGCCCGTTCCCCGCGCGATGGCCGTTTCATCGAAAAGATCGGCACCTTCAACCCGCTGCTGGCCAAGGACGCTGAAAACCGCGTCGTGCTCAACACCGAACGCGCCCAGCACTGGGTTGGCGTTGGTGCCCAGCCAACCGACCGCGTCCTGCGCTTCCTCGACGCTGCCGGTCTCGCCAAGCGCGAAGCCCGCAACAACCCGAACAAGGGCGAACCCGGCACCAAGGCCAAGGAACGCGCCGAAGAAAAGGCCGCCAAGGCCGCTGCTGCCGCCGAAGGCGCTGCTGAATAATTTTTGGGTCTTTGGACCTGCGAATGGAAAGGCCCCGGTGGAGACACCGGGGCTTTTTTGCGCGGTATTGAAAGTGATGTATATTATGGTAATATACATCATGATCGACTGGAGCCGAGTTCAAGGGTTCGATTGGGACGCCGGAAACGCACGCAAGAGCGTCGACAAACATGGCGTGTCTCAGGCCGAGGCCGAACAGATGTTCTTCAATCAGCCGCTTCTCACGCTTGCTGATGCCAAGCATAGCGATGTGGAACCTCGTTTTCACGCACTGGGGCATTCCAACGATAGAAGGCTGCTGCATCTGACCTTCACCTTGCGCCATGACGAGACGCGCATTCGGGTGATCTCTGTGCGCGATATGAATCGCAAGGAAAGGATCGTTTATGAGCAAGTCTCTTAAGCCGATACCGACGTTCGAGACGGAAGCGGAAGAACGTGCGTTCTGGGAGAGCCACGACACCACCGACTATGTCGATTGGAGCACGGCGAAACAGGTCGTCATGCCCAATCTCAAGTTGTCGTCAGCGTCTATTTCCCTACGCCTGCCGATCGGCTTGCTGGATCAGATTAAGGCCGCCGCCAACAAGCGCGATGTGCCCTATCAATCGCTGATCAAGATCTGGCTCGCTGAAAAGGTCGACAGCACCAAATAGAAAAGCCCCGATCGAGAGACCGGGGCTGTTGGCATGACGCCGAGTTTGGATCTTACGCCTTCAACTTGGCCAAGATCGCTGCGCCCATTTCCTCCGTGCCAACCGTCTTGCGGTTGTCCTGAGCGATGTCGGCGCAGCGCAGGCCGTCGGCCAGAACTGCGGCGATGGCGCCTTCGACCCTGTCGGCCAGTTCGATCATGCCGAACGAATAGCGCAGCGCCATGGCGTGCGAGGCGATCATGGCGATGGGGTTGGCAATGCCCTTGCCGGCAATATCGGGCGCCGAGCCGTGGACAGGCTCATACATGGCCTTGCGCTTGCCGGTGACGGCATCGGGCGCACCGAGTGCTGCCGATGGCAGCATGCCGAGCGAACCGGTCAGCATGGCGGCAACGTCCGAAAGAATATCGCCAAAGAGGTTATCGGTGACGATCACGTCGAACTGCTTTGGATTGCGCACCAACTGCATGGCGCAATTGTCGGCAAGGATATGGTTGAAGGCGACGTCAGAATAGTCCTTGGCGACAGTGCGGACGACTTCGTCCCAAAGCACGCCCGACTTCATGACGTTCTTCTTGTCTGCCGAGTGGATCTTGTTGCCACGGGTGCGGGCGAGATCGAAGGCGACGCGGGCGATGCGGTCGATTTCATAGGTCTCGTAGACCTGGGTATCGACGCCGCGCTTCTGGCCATTGCCGAGATCGGTGATTTCCTTGGGCTCGCCGAAATAGACGCCACCGGTCAGTTCGCGCACGATCAGGATATCGAGGCCTTCGACCAGCTCGCGCTTGAGCGCAGAAGCATCGGCCAGCGCGGGATAGCAGATAGCGGGGCGGAGGTTCGCAAAGAGCCCAAGGTCCTTGCGAAGACGCAGGAGTGCGGCTTCCGGGCGCTTGTCATAAGGAACATTGTCCCACTTGGGACCACCCACGGCGCCAAAGATCACGGCATCAGCCTTGAGCGCCTTGGCCATGTCGTCTTCGGAAATGGCTTCGCCATGCGCGTCATAGGCGCAGCCGCCGGCAAGGCCGGTATCGATGGCGAAGTCCGTCAGGCCCTCGGCATTGGACCAGGCGATGATCTTTTCGACCTCGACCATGATTTCAGTGCCGATGCCGTCGCCGGGCAGCAGAAAGAGGGAATGGGTGGCCATTTGGGGAAACTCCTCGCCGTACTGGTGGGTACACCTTGGCCCGGCACATAGCTTTATTTTGGGTTTTCGCGCAAGAGTGCCCAAAACAAAACAGCGCCCCCGAGGAGCGCTGTCAGTGTTAACGGAATGCTACCGAAACCACGCCTTAAGCGTGGCTGGTTGCTGCCCCAATGCGGGCGGTCACTTCGATCTCGATCTTCATGCCTTCCTCGATCATCGCAACGATCAGCATGGAGGCGGCAGGACGGATATCCTTGAAGACCGGACCGACAGCCGCAACGACTTCGTCGACATAAGACCGATCGCCAACATAATAGACGACGCGGACCGTATCTTGGATCGAAGAGCCGGCTTCCTTGAGCGCCTTGTCGATGGTCGCCAGCGCATTTTTCGCTTGGTCGCCAACGCTTTCGGGCATCTTCATCGTGGCATAGTCATAGCCCGTCGTGCCCGAGACATAGACGGTGTCTTCATGGCGCACAGCGCGGGAATAGCCGAAGGTGGCTTCGAAGGGCGAACCGGTGGAGACGCGCTGGACCATTTGAATCAACTCAAGGTTTTGTGGAGGAAATGCCGGGAAAAGCCGGGCGGATAGTCGGGCAGGACGCCGAATTCGGCATAGCCGAGCTTCTTGTAAAAGCCCGGCGCCTGGAAGGAAAAGGTATCGAGCCAGATGCCGATGCAGCCGTGGTCTTTTGCGACCTTTTCGGCCTCCGCCATCAGCTTTTCGCCAAGACCCTGGCCACGCAGGTGCTCGGGGATGAAGAGAAGCTCGACGAACATCCGGCTATAGCTGACGCGGGCGGAGAGCCCACCGACGGACAGGCCGGTTTCGGGGTCTTTCAGCGCCAGCGCAATGGTGCGCGGAGAACCAAAGCGGTTCTCCGTCTTGGCGGCATTGTAGGCGATGAGACCATCGAGAATGGCCACGCGCGTTTCGGCTTGCGGCTCGGCCTCGAAGACGATCTCCGACATGGGTTTTAGAGCCAGGGACGCTCGGATGCCATCTTGCCCTCGAACGAGGAAATGGCAGGATCGGACTTCAGTGTGCCCGCGATATCGTCGAGACCTTCGAGCAGGATATGCTTGCGCGCCGGGTCGATATCGAAATGGAGCGTGCCGCCATCGGGGCCTTTGATGGTCTGCGCTTCGAGGTCGATGGTCAGCGTGGCGTTCGAGCCGCGGTCAGCGTCGTCGAGCAAAAGCTTCAGCTGCTCGGCCGAAACGACGAGCGGCAAAATACCGTTTTTGAAACAGTTGTTATAGAAGATGTCGGCAAAGCTGGTCGAAATCACGCAGCGGATGCCGAAATCGGCCAATGCCCACGGGGCATGCTCGCGGCTCGATCCACAGCCGAAGTTGTCGCCGGCAATGATGATCTTGGCCTGGCGATAGGCGGACTTGTTGAGGACGAAATCAGGGTTTTCCGATCCGTCTTCATTGTAGCGCATCTCGGAAAAGAGAGCGGTGCCGAGGCCGGTGCGCTTGATCGTCTTGAGGTACTGCTTGGGGATGATCATATCGGTATCGATATTGATGATCGGCAGGGGTGCTGCGACACCCGTCAATGTGGTGAACTTTTCCATCACGAAACCTCGCTTTATGCTCGGTCTTTGAGCCAAAGCGGGACCGGGGTCAAGTCGGACGGGGGCAAAAGCGTTCGGCGCTTGACCGCTCACAGCCCCTATGTCTACTGCTACGCCTCAAGAATTTACGCGCACGTCATCTTGCTTACCGGGGGGTAGCAATGCAAGGGCAAGTGCCTAAAGTGGCGTCCCTCGGCCAGAGCGGCGCCTCGCATCCAACGTCTGGCCAGCTCTTGCGAGCCCTCGAAGCCATGGCGGGCGTCGGTTTTTGCACGCTTTCCTTTGCCGATGGCAAGGTACAGGCGTCAGAAGGCCTGCATCTGCTTGCTGGCACCACCGATCATATCGGCCAGCCGATCTCGCTCGAATTCATCGAGGCGCGGACCCATCCCGACGATCGGGCCGATCTCGTCGAGAGCTTTCACATGTTGATGCGCGATCTCCTGCCCATGCGCCGCGAATTGCGGCTCGTACGCGAGGACGGCACGGTCAAGCAGCTCGACCTGCGCTTCGAGCGCCTGGTCGATGATGCCAAGCGTCCCATCGGCTGGATCATCTGCGCGCTCGATCGTACGCAGGAAGAAAGCTTGCGCAAGGCCATGAGCATGATGCGGCGGCGCCTTCAGGCCGTCTTCGAACGGCTCGATGTCGATATCGCCTGGTTCAGTTCGCTCGATGGCAAGTTTCTCGAATTGATCCGCATGTCCGAAGATCTAGGGCTGCCCAAAACACCGATCTTCACGCTCGAAAGCTGGTTCAACTCGGTCCATCCCGATGACCGGCAGATCGTACTCGATGCGCTCGGGCGTCAAGATATCCATAGCAGCGAAGTCCGGGTCGAGATCGCGCCGGGCGAATATGTGCCCATGCGCACTATTCGCTATCCCGTGCCCGACGAAAACGGCCAGCCGGTCGAATGGCTCGGGCTCACCTCAATCACGCGGCCCGGCCATGGCGGGGTCATTGCCGAGGACGTGGCGAGCGAAGAATTGCTCAACGGTCCGCTGCTGCGTGGCGCGCGCAATCTCCTCGGCTGGACAATACCCGTCCTTGCCGAGCAGTCGGGCATTTCCGCTTCAACCATTATGCGTATCGAAGAGGCGACGGCGCCGGTGATCGAAGTCGCGCGCCGCCGCACGGCCGAACGTCTCACCCGCGCCTTGACCGATGGCGGGCTGATCTTTCACCGCACGCTGACGGGAAAGCTCGCCATTTCGCTCTAGCGGCCTGCCTCTTCCATGCGTCCCGCCGCCCGGGCAAAGCCTTCGGCAATCGCGACGCGCATGGCTTCCCGCGCGGCAGTCGCGTCGCGCGCCAGGATTGCTTCGGCAATGGCGCGATGGACGGCGACAGTCTGGTCCAAGGCTTCCGGCTCATTGACCGGCGAGGAGATCG
>CAJYKO010000089.1 GCA_913775215.1 uncultured Devosia sp.
ATGTCGAGGTTTTTGGGCGCGTCAAATCGGTCCAGGGTCTTCTCATAGAGGTCGTTGGCCCCGTACGCGAACTGCGCGTCGGTGGCCGCGTCATGATCGAAGCCAGCGATGGCGAAACCTTGGCCGCCGAGATCATCGGCTTTCGCGATGGCCACGCGCTCTGCCTGCCCTTTGGCGAACTCGGCGGCGTGCGGCTCGGCTGTAAGGCGGTGTTCAAGCGCCACGACGGCGCGGTCAATCCATCCATGGCCTGGCTCGGCCGGGTCATCAATGCCAATGGCGAGCCGATCGATGGCATGGGGCCATTGCCGCGCGGCGCCAAATCCTATCCGCTGCGACAATCCCCGCTCGCCGCGCATGATCGCGTCCGCGTCGGCGCGCCGCTCGATCTTGGCGTGCGCACGCTCAATACCTTCACCACGCTCTGCGAAGGCCAGCGCATGGGCATCTTCGCCGGCTCGGGCGTGGGCAAGTCCGTTCTGATGTCGATGCTCGCACGCAATACCAATGTCGACGTCTCGGTTATCGGCCTGATTGGCGAGCGCGGCCGCGAGGTGCACGAGTTCATTCAGGAATATCTTGGTGAAGAAGGCCTTCGCCGCGCCGTTGTCGTCGTCGCGACATCGGACGAAGCCGCGCTGATGCGCCGGCAAGCTGCCTATATCTCCCTCTCGCTGTCTGAATATTTCCGTGACGAGGGCAAGCGTGTCCTCTGCATGATGGACTCGCTCACCCGCTTTGCCATGGCGCAGCGCGAGATCGGTCTTTCGATCGGCGAACCCCCTACCGCCAAGGGTTATCCACCGACAGTTTTCACAGAATTGCCACGTTTGCTCGAAAGAGCCGGCCCAGGGACGCCTACGACCGGTTCTATTACCGGTCTTTTTACCGTTTTGGTGGAAGGTGATGATCACAATGAGCCAATTGCGGATGCCGTGCGCGGTATTCTCGACGGGCACATCGTGATGGAGCGCGGTATTGCCGAGCGGGGTCGTTATCCTGCCGTCAACGTGCTCCGGTCCATCTCGCGCACCATGCCAGGGTGCGTACCGCCCGATTTTCGGCCGGTACTGGCAAGGGCGAGGGAGCTCATGTCCATTTACTCGGACATGGAGGAGCTGATCCGGTTGGGGGCATACCGCAAAGGGTCGGATCCGAATGTGGACCTTGCCATCGGTATCAACCCGAAGCTGGAGGCGTTTTTAAGCCAGCAGCGGGAAGAGACCACGACGGTTGAGGAGGGCTATCGACGCCTTGCCGAAATCATCGCGGAAGCCGGTGCTTAAGGGTCTGTCGGGAGGGCTTATCGCCTTTTCGGAACTGGCTTGATGTGTAAGGAGTACAGGTCTTGAAATCGCGCAGCGAGAGCCTCATTCGGCTCAAGAAGTTCAATGTCGACGAAAAACGCCGGCAGGTCATGCAGATCGAAATGATGGTCGCGGACTTCGAGCGGATGGCCTCGGAACTCGATCAGCAGATCGAGATCGAGCAGACCAAGACCGGCATTTCCGATGTCGCTCATTTTGCTTATTCCACCTTTGCCAAGGCCGCGCTGCAGCGCCGCGACAATCTCCTGGCCTCGGCCAATGACATGCGCGGCAAGCTCGAAAACGCGCAGGACCAGTTGGCCGAAGCGCTCGAAGACCTCAAAAAGGTCGAACTGCTCGATCAGCGCGAGCACGAGCGCGAGCGCCAGGAACAGAACAAGCTTGAACAGGCAGATTTCGACGAGGTCGCCCGTCAGCGTTTTTTGAAGCGCTGACAGCAGCATGCTGCTGAGACAACCTCTGTCCCATAAGAAAAGGCTCGCCTAGGCGAGCCTTTCCCTTCTCAAGGGTCCTCAGTGAGCAGGAAGACCTATGAGAAGCTCTTAGTTGGTCGCTGGAGCGACCGGAGCCATGGTGTCGGCCGGAGCCATTGTGTCAGCCGGAGCCATTGTGTCAGCCGGAGCGGCTGGCGTCATGCCGTCTGCAGCAGGGGCAGCGCCGTCGGCCGGTTCATCTTCGGCCCAGACGAAATCCGGGGCAGCGGTCAGGGCTTCAGCCGTGGTCGGGAGGACCCAACGTTCAGTGTTGTCGGCAGCCAGCGTGAATTCGAGCGAATTGAAGTCGACCGCAACGCTCTTTTCGCCGATGCCGAGGAAGCCACCGACGCCAATCACGGCAGCGGTGATCTGGCCGTCAGCGTCGAAAACGATGTCGGTGATGTTGCCGATTTCTTCAGCGTCGTCGCCGGTGCTGGAATAGACCGGCTGGCCGATCAGGCGCGAGCCGAGGTTATCGGTGTCAGCGGCGGTGTAGCCGGCCGACATATCCCAGGGTTCGTTCACGTCGGTGGTTTCAGCAGCGCCAGTGTCGACCGGAGCAGCTTCAGTAGTGGTGGTAGCGGGAGCCGCCGGGGTTTCTGTGCCCATTGCTGGAGCTTCAGTGCCCATGGCCGGGGCTTCGGTCGTGGTCGCCGGAGTTTCGGTGGTAGTGGTCTGGGCGAAAGCAGCGGTACCCATGAGCACGGCAACGGCCGTAGTAGTCAAAAGCGTGCGGATCATTGTAGGCTCCAAAGGTTCATCGTTGTCATGAACAGGGCCATGTGGTGTGTACTTGCCGGTAGGCACCGCATGGCCCGTTATGGTTGGACAACGTCACGTCCCCACGAGCCGTTCCGAAGCAATTTTTGCTATTTGGGGTGGAACCTGCGAAATCCCCACGCACAGGCGGATGGATGGTGGCCTGAGCTAGCACAATTTTTGCGCGAGAGTTGAAAAGGCCGGCTCCCGCAGTGCGGTGCCGGCCCTTTCCGCCTCCCTGGCGGATTGGTCGCGTCCTGCGAAGACAAGAATTCGCGTTCTTGCCGTAGCACCACACATTGGTTGCCGCCCGGCAGGACGCGCTCTATGAGCGACAAATCCACAATAGCGCAGGAATTAGGGCAGGAGTCCGCTGGCCGGGTTAATGCGTTAAATTTGACTTAATTCGAAAGGAACGCGCTATCTTTATCGTAGTCGCGCATGGCCCGATGCGGCATGCCGCCATCCATGAATTCAGGGCCGAATTCTACGAAGCCTAACTTATGATAAAGCCCGAGCTTGTCGGATTGGGCTGTCAGATAGAATTTGTCGCGGCCCTTTTGGCGAGCATCTGCCATTGCGGCCTCGATCAGTTGGCGCGCTACGCCCTGGCCGCGATGGTGGAGGCGCACGGCGACCCGACCGATCTTGATGTGCTCGGGATAGTCGATGAGCCGCAGGGTGCCGACCACTTCGCCATCGGCAATCGCCACATAGTGGGTCGCCCTCAGATCGAGCTCGTCGTTCTCCTCTTCCTCCGGCACCTTCTGCTCCCAAACGAACACCTCGCGCCGGAGCGCAAAAGCTGCGTTGCACAGGGTCGAAAAGGCGGGGACGGTGAGAATGGTAAGGCTGGACATGAGCGGGATGTAGCAGGCGGCAGCAGTGCGGTGAAGCGCCAACGTCCGCCAGCTTACTCATTCCACCTCATCCAGCGCAGCCAATTGCTCCAATGCCGGTGCCTGATGCACGAGGTCGTTGACGAAGGCCAGCTTCCCGATCACGGGTGGTGACAGCACGAAGGGATAGGCATCGGTTTGGCCCATCGCCCGGTTGAGATTGTTGAGCAACGAGGCCAGCGGGATCCAGTTGTCGATGATCTCGCTCATATCGGGCGCCATATAGGGGTCGAACCGAACGGGCGGGATGGCGAGGCTCTCGTCACCGGTGCGTGGCTTGGCGCGAATGCCGAAGGCGGCGGCCATTTCCACCGTGTCGGTGATGTGAAGATAATGCGCGAAGGTTTCGGCGAAATCCTCCCATGGATGGGCGGTCGCATAGGCGCTGATATGGGTTGCGGGCCAGCCGGCCGGAGCGCCATTGGCATAATAGCTCTTGAGCGCCTGCCCATAATCGGCCCGCTCGTCCCCGAACAGCTCGCGATAGCGCGCTTCCGGTGGCTTTTCGCGCACGAGCAGGTCCCAATAATGGTGCCCGATCTCGTGACGGAAATGTCCGAGCAACGTCCGGTAAGGTTCGCCCATGCCCGTCCGCCGCCGCTCCCGTTCCGCATCGTCGGCTTCGGCGAGCGCGATGGTGATGATGCCGTTTTCGTGCCCGGTCATGACAGGCGCATTGCCATCGGCGAGAAAACGAAAGGCCAAGCCGTGCTCGGGATTTTCGAGCCGCGTTTCGAGCGGCAGGCCGAGCCGCAGCAGCGAATAGAAGAGCCGCTTCTTTGCCCGCTCGATCGTTTGCCAGCGTGTGAGATTGTCTGGATCATCAAGCGCCGGAATGGTTTCGTTGTGCCGGCAGGCGAGACAAAAGATCGGCCCACCTTCTTCCTGCGTCACCAGCCAATTGCAGGCCCCGTGCCGCGCATTATCGCAATAAATATAGGTCTTGCCCGGTACAGCCGGCGCCGTCCAGGCGCCATCGGTCGATGGATCGAGCGAGACCAGCGCATTTTCCTCGGGCAGGTAGCCAAGGGAATGGCCGCAATGCTCGCAGCGGTTGTTCTCGAAATAAACGGTATTGCCGCAGTGGTCGCAGGAGAAAAGCTGCATGGGGCCCTCGCATTTGCGCTTTGGACAATGTTGCCATTGTCGCCCCGTTCCGGCTTCCGGCAAATATCCCTGTGCCCCTTCTCGCCCGGGACTTGCCAGAGTGCCCCAAACCCGCAATGTCACGGCGAAACGGAGACGTTGCCATGACGGTCGAATTCCTGATCACCACGCTCATCGTGGTCGTGTCGCCTGGCGCCGGTGCGCTCTACACCATCGCTGCGGGCCTCGGGCGTGGTGCCCGCGCCAGCCTCTGGGCGGCCTTCTTCTGCACCCTTGGCATCGTCCCGCACATGATCGCCGCCATTACGGGCCTTGCTGCTATCCTCCATGCCAGTGCGCTGGCCTTCGAGATCATCAAATATCTCGGCGTTGCCTATCTCCTCTATATGGCCTGGGCAACCTTGCAGGAAACCGGCGCCCTCGCGATCAAGGCCGACGAAGCGAAAAAACCGCTCAAGGACATGGCGACCGAGATCATTCTGATGAATCTCCTCAATCCAAAGCTCTCGATCTTCTTTTTCGCTTTCCTGCCGCAGTTCGTACCCGCCGATGCCCCTGGCGCAATCCCGCAAATGCTGCACTTGAGCGGGGTCTTCATGGTCATGACCTTCGTCGTCTTCGCGCTTTACGGGCTCTTTGCCGCCGCCATCCGCAATCAGATCGTCTCGCGCCCGCAGATCATGACCTGGATGCGCCGCTCTTTTGCCGCTGCCTTCGTTGCCCTCGGCGCCAAGCTCGCACTCACCCAGCGATAAGATCCGCGGCAACCCTCGCCTTTGACATGCGTTAACCAAGGTCGTCAGGACGAGGAGGAATGCATGGCACATCACGAGGAAGACAAGATCCGCGACCGCGCCTATCAGCTCTGGGATATGGCGGGCCAGCCCGAAGGGCAGGAGCAGGAATTCTGGTATCAGGCCGAGCGAGAGCTTGCCGAAGAGATCGAGGTCGATACGTCAAAGGAAGCATCGGCCTTGGACCTTCCGCCTGTTATCCCCGGCGGCATGACCAAATAAATAAAGGGCGACCCCGAGGTCGCCCTTTTCGTTTCCGCTTCACGGTAATCGCTCAGACGCTGCCCACAGTCTTGAGGCGCACACGGGGATGCACCTCGTTCTGGCTCATAACCACTGTCTGCGGGCGGAAGCGCTCGATGATGGCGCGCACATGTGGACGGATCGAGGGCGAGGTGATCATCACGGGCAGCTCGCCCTGCTGGGCGGCGCGTTCAAAGCCTTGGCCGACGGCGGCGATGAACTGCTGCAGGCGGCTTGGGGCCATGGCGAGGTGACGGTGCTCGCCTTCGCCGACCATGGCTTCGGCAAAGTCGCGCTCCCATTGCGGTGAGAGCGTGAGGAGAGGCAGGTTGCCATCCTGGCCGAGATTGGCGGCACAGATCTGGCGGGCAAGGCGCGAACGCACATGCTCGGTGATCGATTGGATCGAACGGCCGGGACCGGCGACTTCGGCAATGCCTTCGAGAATGGTCGAGAGATCGCGGATCGAGATGCGCTCGGTGAGAAGAGCCTGCAGCACGCGCTGGACGCCCGAAACCGAGATCTGGCTCGGAATGATGTCTTCGACAAGCTTCTGCTGGTCCTTGGGGAGGCCAGAGAGAAGAGACTGCACATTAGCGTAGCTCAAGAGTTCGGCGACGTTGGCCTTGAGCACTTCGGTCAGGTGCGTCGAGATGACGGTCGATGGGTCGATGATCGAGAGGCCGCGGAGTTCGGCTTCGTCGCGCAGCGCCGGGTCGATCCAGGTGGCGGGCAGGCCAAAGGTCGGCTCGGTCGTCTGGTGGCCCGGCAGGTCGATCGGATTGCCATAGGGGTCCATGACCATGAGGAGGTTGGCGTGGATCTGGCCGTGCGCCGATTCCACTTCCTTGATGCGGACCTTATAGTCGTTTGGCTCGAGCTGCATATTGTCGAGAATGCGCACCGGCGGCATGACGAAGCCGAGTTCGAGCGCGAGCTGGCGGCGGAGCGCCTTGATCTGCTCTGTGAGGCGATCGGTGCCGCTGTCGTCTTCCTTGACGAGACCGAGGAGGCCATAGCCGAGTTCGAGCTTGAGATCGTCGATCTTGAGGCTTTCGCTGATCGGCGGTTCGCCGGCCGGCGCGCCACCAGCGGCAGGCTGGCCAGCTGTACCACCCGCAGCCTTGGTTGCAGCATCGGCCACGGCCTTAGCGCGTTCAGCGACATCACGGACGGTCTTGCTCTTGGAAGCCCGGAACGCGGCATAGCCAACGCCACCGGCCAGAGCCATGAAGGGGACGAAGGGCATGCCCGGCAGGAAAGCGAGGGCGCCCATGACCGCCGACGCCATGCCGAGCGCCTTGGGATAGCCGCTAAATTGGCTGGTCAGCGCCTTGTCAGCCGAACCGGTCACACCCGACTTCGAGACAAGAATACCGGCGGCGGTCGAAACGATCAGCGCGGGGATTTGGGAAACGAGGCCGTCGCCGATGGTCAGGAGCGTATAGACTTGCCCCGCTTCACCGGCCGAGAGGCCTTCCTGAAAAATGCCGATGGCCATGCCGGCCGAGACGTTGATGAAGGTGATGATCAGACCGGCAATGGCGTCGCCGCGCACGAATTTGGAGGCACCGTCCATGTTACCGAAAAAGGCGCTTTCACCTTCGAGTTCGGCACGGCGCTTCTTGGCGGTGTCTTCGTCGATCAGGCCTGCCGAAAGGTCGGCGTCGATGGCCATCTGCTTGCCCGGCATGGCGTCCAAGGAGAAGCGCGCCGCGACTTCGGCGATACGGCCCGAACCCTTGGTGATGACGATGAAGTTCACGATCACGAGGATGATGAAGATCACGATCCCGATGACGAAATTGCCGCGCGTCACGAAATTGCCGAAGGCTTCGATGACGTGACCCGCCGCAGCCGAGCCATTGTGACCTTCCGAGAGGATGAGGCGCGTCGTCGCCAGGTTCATGCCCAGACGCAGCATGGTGGCGATCAGCAGCACGGTCGGGAAGGACGAGAATTCGAGCGGCTTCTGGATGAAGAGCGCCGTCATCAGGATCATCACAGAGAAGACGATCGAGATGGCGAGCAGGGCGTCGACCATAAGCGCCGGCAGCGGCACGATCAGGATAACGATCAGACCCATGACGCCGGAGGCGAGGGCGATATCGCCCGAACGCAGCGTATCGAGCACCGTCTTCACGGACGGCGGCTTGAAGCTGAAGCGGGAATTCGAGGCTGAAAGATCGGTCATGGGATCGGGCTACCGGGGAAAAACGGGAAAGGAGGGCGGCGTTCTTGCCGTCCTCCCGTCAAATTTGGTCTAGGCGACGTTGCGTCGCTCGCCGGGGTCGGGAATGTCCATTCCCTCGTCCGAATATTGGTTGAGCTTGTTCCGCAGCGTGCGGATGGAGATGCCAAGGATATTGGCGGCGTGGGTGCGGTTGCCCCAGGTGTGGTCGAGCGTATCGAGGATCAGCTCGCGCTCCACATCGGCCACGGTGCGCCCGACAAGGGCGCGGGACATGGCTTCTGCCGTTTCGGCCAGCTGCTGGGCCGGCGAATTGGCGCGTGCCGCTTCGTTGAGGCCCATGCCGTCGGGCAGAACAATGGCTTCCGAGCCGATCATGGTGCCCGTCGCAAGCAGCACGGCGCGGTGCAGCGTGTTTTCGAGTTCGCGAACATTGCCCGGCCATGGCGCATGGAGGAGAGCCGTACGCGCATCGTCCGAAAGCTCGCGCTTCGGCAGGCCATTGGCCTTGGCATATTTGGCAACGAAATGATCGGCCAGCGCGACGATATCGCCCGGCCGCTCGCGCAGGGCCGGCAGCTTGAGGTTCACGACGTTAAGGCGGAACAGCAGGTCTTCGCGGAAGCTGCCTTCGCGGACGGCTTCGGTCAGGTTGCGGTTGGATGTCGCAAGGATACGGATATCGACTGCCACAGGCTTGGTCCCGCCAACGCGGTCAATGACGCGTTCCTGGATTGCGCGAAGGAGCTTGGCCTGCAGGCGCACATCCATTTCCGAGATTTCGTCGAGCAGCAGCGTGCCGCCCGAAGCTTCTTCGAACTTGCCGACGCGCCGGGCGATGGCGCCGGTAAAGGCACCCTTTTCGTGGCCGAAAAGTTCGGATTCCAGAAGGGCTTCGGGAATGGCGGCGCAGTTGACCGAGATAAATGGCTTGGCCGCGCGCTTCGAACGCGAATGCACGTAGCGCGCGATGACTTCCTTACCCGTGCCGCTTTCGCCGGTGATCAGGATCGAGGCTTCGGAAGCAGCGACCTGTTCTGCCATCTTGACGACGCGCTGCATGGCGGGATCGCGGAAGAGGAAATCTTCGCTGTCGCGCGACACGGCCTGGATAACGGCGGCGATCAATGCCGCGTCAGGGGGCAGGGGGATATATTCCTTGGCGCCGGCGCGGATAGCGTTGACCGCGGCGGCGGCATTGGTTTCGACGCCACAGGCGACGACGGGAATGGCGATGCGTTCGGCTTCGAGCGCGGCGATGAGGCCGGCAATGTCCATCATCACGTCGACGAGCAGCAGGTCCGCGCCACGCCCGGTGCGGAGCGCAGCCATGGCGATTTCGATGCCTGGCGCATGCGCGACCTTGGCGCCGCCATCCATGGCCATTTTGGTGGCCTGGCTCAGTTGACCTTCAAGGGTTCCGACGATGAGGAGACGCATACCATTCACTCCCGTTCTTATTATTGTGGCTTGATGATCTCGGTCATGGTGACGCCGAGGCGGTTTTCCACCAGGACGATTTCGCCACGGGCCACGAGGCGGTCGTTGACGTAGATTTCGACGGCTTCGCCAACCTGACGGTCGAGTTCGACCACGGTGCCAGTGTCGAGTTTGAGCAGGTTCGAAACCGGCATCTTGGTACTGCCGAGGACGACCGAGACGCGCACCGGCACATCGAACACAGCTTCAAGGTCTTCCGCCGTGCGTTCGACATAGGCGTTGATGCGCTCGTCGCGCTCCGGCGGCGGCATTTCGCCAAGGCCGAGTTCGCCCATGTCGTTGGCGCCGAGTTCGGGATCGGTCGGGTTCATTCACCGCTCTCCTGGTTATGGTGGATGCCGGTCTTGCCCGCCTTGGCGGCGAGATACTGGGCAA
Source organism: uncultured Devosia sp. (assembly GCA_913775215.1). GTDB lineage: Bacteria > Pseudomonadota > Alphaproteobacteria > Rhizobiales > Devosiaceae > Devosia. The sequence continues at coordinate 9,673 of CAJYKO010000089.1, forward strand.
TGGTCTCGTTGATGTCGGTTTCGAGCGCGCCGGTATCGCGAATGAGGCCGCCATCGACCCATTCGAGGCGCCCGTCGCCGAGGCGGATATCGGGTTCGCCCATGACCACGAGACGCCCGGCATAGCCGGAGGTCGCGATCTGGGCTGTGGCGATGTCGCGGATCTGATCGGCGAGATCGGGATGGCAGCGGATGACGAGGTGCGGCACGCCCGAAAGGCTTGGCATGCACTCGGCGATCAACGCTTCGAGTTCACGGGCCGGTTCGCGGGCAACCAGGTGGAAAGCCAGCTTTCGACCGACGCTGACGGCGAGGTCGACGGCCGCCTCATGGTTTTCCATGCGCGCTTCGTCGAGCGCAGCGGTCATGCTGGCGGCATGCGCTGCCAGCATGCCGGCTGCCGCAGCAATGGTCTGGGTCGCCACAGTGGTCGCATTGCTCTCGCCGGCCACGAGCCCTTCGGCATAGCCTTCTTCGCGGGCCTCGCGCACGAGGCGAGCTACGACCTCTTCGGGAACGCCGACCGGCTCGGGCCGAAATTCCTCGACGGGCGCGGAAGCCTGCATCGGGTGGCTCGCGAGATCGAGATCGAAGGTGAAGCGGGCAAGGGCGGCCATGGCGTCAGCCGATCATCTGGTCGTCGCCCTTGGACTTGACGATGAGGATTTCCCCCTTCGCGGCCAAGTCCTTGGCGGTTGAAACCATACGGCTCTGGGCTTCGTCCACGTCTTTCAGACGCACCGGACCCATGGCCATCATGTCGTCCTGCATCAGCTTGGCGGCGCGGCTCGACATGTTCTTGAGGAAGAAGTCCTTGACCTCGTCATTGGCGCCCTTGAGGCAGAGCGCCAGTTCGCGCTTGTCGACACGGCTCAGCAGCGTCTGGACGGCAGTCATGTCGAGCTTGGCGAGATCCTCGAAGGTGAACATCAGCGACTTGATGCGCTCTGCATCTTCGCGATTGCGCTCTTCAAGGCTCGTGATGAAACGCGCCTCGGTCTGACGATCGAAGGAGTTGAAGATTTCGGCCATCAGTTCATGGCTGTCGCGGCGCTTGGATGTGTTGAGCGTCGAGATGAATTCGGTGCGAAGGGTCTGCTCGATCTTTTCGAGAATGTCCTTTTGCACGACGTCGAGACCGAGCATGCGCTGCACCACTTCCATGGCGAGTTCGGCCGGCAGAGAGGCGAGCACTTCGGACGCGTGTTCCGGCGCGATCTTGGAGAGGATCACGGCAACGGTCTGCGGATATTCGTTCTTGAGATAGGCCGCGAGCACGTCGGCCTGCACGTTGGAGAGCTTTTCCCACATGTTGCGGCCGGCCGGGCCACGAATTTCTTCCATGATGGAATCGACGCGTTCCTGCGGCAGGAACGAGAGTAGCAGGCGTTCCGTCGAGTCCGAATTGCCCGCCACATTGCCGTTGGAGGCGATGTTGGTGACAAATTCGGCCATCAGTTCGTCGAGCATGGCAGGGGTGATGGGGCCGAGCTTGACCATGGCGCGCGAGAGCGTCTTGATTTCGTGCTCGTCGAGCTCTTCGAAAATGGGCTTGCCGTGATCGGGGCCGAGCGCCAGCATCAGGGCGGCAGCCTTTTCGTCGCCGCCGAGAGCGCGGTAGCTCGACGCGCCACCAATCTTGAGTTGGGCGCCAAGCCGGGGTTCGTCGATGGACTGGGAAACGAGGGCCATGTCAGATCACGCTGCGTTGGAGAGCCAGCCGCGCACGATCAGCGCTGCCTGCTTGGGGTTTTCTTCGACGAGCGAGCCGACCGACTTGAGTTGTGCAAGCTGGGCTTCGCCGAGGGCCTTGGCGTCCTCGATCCAGTCGTGGTTGGCGAGCGCGGCGCGGGCCTGATCGGTCATCGGGTCTTCGGCAAGGGTCGGGATGACATTGCCTTCGGCATCGAGCGTCGTGCCCTGGCCTACTTCCACGGCGGACGGCAGAGCCAGCGTCGTCGGTTCCGGGCTCATGACCTTCTTGAGGAGCGGGCGGAGCACGAAGAACATCAGAGCCAGAGCGATCAGCAGCGTCACGGCCATTTCGGCGCCGTTCATGATGTCGTCGCGGGTGAAATCGAGCAGGCCTCCGCTCTGGTCCGTGCCAGCCGGGGCCAGGTCGGGACGTTCGGCGAACTGCATGTTGACGACATCGACCGTATCGCCGCGTTCGGAGGAATAGCCGACAGCCGAGCGGACGAGAGTCTGGATCTGGGTGATCTCGTCAGCCGAGCGAGGCGCATAGGTCATGTTGCCCTGGCCGTCGTCAGTATAGGTGCCGTAGACCACCACGGCCACCGAGAGGCGCTTGAGAGCGCCGGCTTCGGTCACGGCCGTCTGGGTCTTCTTCGAGATTTCGTAGTTGACGACTTCTTCGGTCGAATTGCCCTGTTCGGTACTGCCATCGGTCGCGCCATTGCCGTTTGCGCCGGGCAGTTGGTTGGCGACGGTAGCCTGGCCGGCAGCGGCGCCAGACTGGTTCTGGGCTTCACGGGTCTGGGTCGAACGAACGACCTGGCCATCGGGATTGAAGGTTTCTTCCGTCGTCGTCGAGCGGTTGAAGTCGAGTTCGGCCGAAACCTCGACACGGGCGCGGCCGGGTCCGACGACATTGGCGAGCATGTCTTCGATGCGGGTGCGCATGCGGTTTTCAAAGCCCAGCACGCGTTCTTCGGCCTGGCCGGCGATGGCGCCAATGCCATCGTCTTCCGTGCCCGAGGCCAGGAGATTGCCGGCATCGTCGACGATCGACACGCGCTGCGGGGTCAGGCCTTCGATGGCCGAGGCGACGAGGTGCTGGATGGCCTGGATTTCGCCGGTCGACAGCGCACCGCGCACGGAGAGCACGATCGAGGCCGACGGGTCCTTGCGTTCGCGGCGGAACAGTTCACGTTCGGGCAGCACGAGGTGGACACGCGCACCCTTGATGCGCGAGAGCGAGGAAATGGTGCGGGCCAGCTCGCCTTCGAGGGCGCGGACATTGTTGATGTTCTGGACAAAGCTCGTCGCGCCGAGTGTCGACTGCTGGTCGAAGATTTCGTAGCCGACCTGGCCCTTGTTCGGCAGGCCTTGGCCCGCAAGGTTCATGCGGACGGTCGTGATCTGGTCGCGTGGAATGAGAATGGTGTCGCCATCGCCACGCAGTTCGTACGGAACGCTCTGCGTCTCGAGCTGGGCCACGATGGCCGATGAGTCTTCAAGGCTCAGCCCGGAATAGAGCGGCGCCATGTTCGGCGTCTGCGCCCGCATCATCAGGAAGACGAAGAAACCCATGATGAGCACGGCCACCGTCGCCATCGCGGCGAGGCGCGCCATGCCGATGCGGTTGATGAGAGTAGTGAGACTATCCACGCTGCCACTCGAGTTTGTTCAAGTGCAGTCGTCGGAGCCCCCGTCGACCGCTGGGCAAAAATTACCCATCAGATGGTAAACAATGTCTTAACCACTCGATGCGAAACGCAAAATCAGGCAAGATTTGCCGGGTTGAAATTGAGGATTCCTATGGTTCGGGTTCTGGGTCGCGTCACCTCGATCAATGTACGTAAGGTGCTGTGGGCGCTTGAAGAATTGGACGAAAGCTATGATCGCGAGGATTGGGGTCTGCCCATCCGCGACCCGAAAGTGCCGGAATTCCTGGCCCTTAACCCTAATGGACAGGTCCCGGCCTTCATCGATGATGATGGTCTTGTCCTCTGGGAGAGCAATGCCGTCCTGCTCTACCTCGCCAAAAGTCGCTCGGCTCTCATGCCCGTGGACAATCACGCGCATGCCCGCGCGCTGCAGTGGCTCATCTGGCAGGCCACCGAACTCAATCCGCCCTGGGGATATGCGCTCAATGCCTTGGCGCGGAAGACGCCTGGCTATGACGACCCGGCAAAAATTGCCGAATCAATCGCCCGCTGGACCGATCGGATGGAAATTCTCGAAGCCGAACTCGCCAAAGGAAACACCTTCATCGCGGGCGACAGCTTCTCTCTCGCCGACATCGTCTTGGGGCTTTCGATCCATCGCTGGCTCCGCACGCCCTTCGAGGGCAAGCCGCTGCCTGCAGTTGAAGCCTATTATGCGCGCCTGCGTCAGCGTCCGGCCGGCGCCCGCTGGATGCCTGACGATATCGTCTGAGGGTTTGCTGGCGATAAACGCGCAAAACCCCCGAGGCCCGTGGGCCTGGGGGTTGTCGCGACCCACAGCGGAGGCGTTCAGCCTTCGCGGTAATGCTGGATCCAGGTCGTCCGCAACCCGGCAAGGCCATGCTTATCGATGGCAGCCTGCCAGTTTAGAAATTCATCGACACTGAGCGTGTAGCGGTCACAAGCCTCTTCGAGGCTCAGGAGACCACCACGGACAGCCGCGACGACTTCCGCTTTGCGGCGGATAACCCAACGGCGGGTATTGGCTGGAGGCAGATCCGCAATAGTGAGCGGGCTGCCGTCCGGACCGATAACGTACTTTACGCGAGGACGCATCTGTACGGTCATTTTACTCTCTACTCAACCTGACCATATGAGGAAGAGAGTAGGCCGATGAGCTTAAGATACCGCTAAAGGGAAACTTACAACCCGTTAAGATTGCGACGGAATATCAGTCAATTGTGCGGCTGCGGGATACTTGTAGAGGTGCCCTTTAGACTCTCAGCGTGCCGTCGCTTTTTGATCGTTCGAAACCTTCCCCGGCGTCAGCGCAGAGGTCATCAAAAGTGCTGCCGCCAGCACAGGCACGACTACCCAATAGGATGTGCGGATGCCGAAATGCTCGGCCAGAAACCCGAGTAGGGGCGGGCCGGCAAAGAAAACCACAAAGGTCATCTGGCTCAGCGCCGCCACGTTCACCGCCGAAGGCCGATCCGTCCGCCGCGCGGCCGCGGAGATCGCAAGCGGATAAACCGAGGAACAGCCTAAACCCGCCAGCATGAAGCCCAAAAGCGCTATGAGTGGATGGGACGCCGCCGCCACCAGGACCACGCCCGACATCGCCACGAGCAGCAGCGTGCGCCCCACGCCTTGCGGTCCAAACCGATCGACCACCCGATCCATGGTGAGGCGTCCAATGGCGATGGCGAGCGAAAAGAGGGTAACACTGAGCCCGCCGATGAATGGTTCGACGCTAAAAACGTCGCGCATATAGATCGCCGACCAGTCGACCCCAGCACCCTCGACAAAAAGCGGCGCGGCTCCGAGAAGACAAAGCGGCAATAGCCCGATGGTGGGGAAGGCAAAGGCATGCGCCTCGCCTTGATGGTCTTCCTGCCGCGCCGGGGCGTTTTCGACCTTGGAGAGCACGATAAACCCCGAGGCCACCACGACGACGAGCGCAATCGCCAGATGCAGCGCCACCGACACCTCAGCTTGCCGCAGCCCCGCCGCGACCAGCGCTGTCACGAAAAAACCAAAGCTCCACATGCCATGCACCCGGCTCATGATCCGCCGCCCCAGGAGCGCCTCGTGCCGATCGGCCTCGACATTGATGAGGATTTCGAGCGCGCCGGCCAAAAGACCTGCGCAGAACAGCACCGGCGCCGCCCAAAGCGCGCTCGGCATCCAGGGCACCAGCGCATAAAGCACTGACGCGCCAAAGATGGTGATGAAAGATCCCGTCCGCGCGCCAAACCGGTCGACAAAGCGGCCGAGAAAGGTGATGCCGCACAAAACCCCGAGCGACATCGTGATCAGCATCAGCCCCAGCTGTCCCTCGGTCAGCCCAAACTTGACCTGCAGGTCCGGAAGACGCGTCAGCATGCCGCCCATGGTGATGGCGAAGGCAAACTGCATGAAGTAGAGGCGCTGGTGCGGCAGCATGATTTGGCTCACTCAGGCGGGAGGGCGGGCCGCCTCTCATGACAAGCCGAGACACGAGGCTCAAGGGCTTTGTGGCGGCTCAATGTAAAACACCGCTGCCCATGAGGCAGCGGTGCCAGTTTCCAGTCTTTAAACCGCTTACGAAGCCGGAGTGGTGGTCGAAGTTTCCGGCAGGCGTACTTCGCTCACATCGCTCAGCGGCACCTTGGCCGCACCCACGGTCACCATCGGTGTGCCCGAGGAGAAGTCCACCGCACTCACCTTGCCGATGGCGGAGGTGGTGATCTTGACGGTCTTACCCGAAACATTGGTGCCTTCGAGCGTCAGTGTGTAGAGCCCGTCCGGCATGGGCTGGCCATCGCTGCTGATGCCGTCCCAGGCGAAGGTGCCAGAGCCCATATTGAGCGAGCCGGACTGGGTATAGACCGTGTCGCCCTTGTCGTTCTTGATGGTGATGTTGGCGTTGGCGACATTGGCCTCGGCATTATAGCTCCACATGGCGTGGGTGCCGGAAAGCTGGGTCGTCTTGCCCGAAATCGTCACCTGCTTGCCGATATAGTTGACCGCATCCATGCGGCCCGCATTCTGGGTCGAGGACAGGAGACTGCCGAGATATTCATTGGTCTTGAGCTGCTGCTCGACGCCAGTGAACTGCACGAGCTGCTGGGTGAACTGGTTGGTGTCGAGCGGGTCGAGCGGGTTCTGGTTCTTGAGCTGGGTCGTCAGGATCGAAAGGAAGGTGTCGAAGTTCTGCGCGATCGTCTGGCGGGAAGCGGCAAGCCCGCTATTGTTTACGTTGGAAGAGCCGGAAACGCCGTCAACCATGGTCTAGGTCCTTAAGCGATGATGTTGACGCCGCTCGCCTGAAGCGCGCCGCGATAAAGGGTAATGGGGGGAGCGGCGACTTCTGTCTCTTCCTGGCCATCCTGGCCACCGCCAAACCCGCCGTGCTCGCTGTCCGATCGCTGGTTCTGGTCACCGGCGAAGGGGTTTTGCTTCAGCGAGAATTCGAGATTTGTCTTGCTTTGGTCGAGGCCTGCCTGTTGCAGGGCCTTTTCCAGGGCGCGCTGGTCGCGCTGCATCAGGTCGAGCGTTTCGGCCTTTTCGACCGTCAGCTTGGCGTGGACCTGGCCTTTGTTGTCGATGTCGAGCTTGACGTCGATGCGCCCGAGTTCTGGCGGATCGAGCCGGATCTGGAAGCGCGAATTGCCGCTTTCTACTTGCCGCGACACTTCGAAAGCGATCTGGGGCAGGTTGAGCTGCTGCTGGCTGGTCTGGTAGCCAGTCTGGACGACTCGCGGGGTTGTCGCGGCATTGACCGGCTGCGCTGTCGGATCGGTCTGCGCCTGCGCTGGGCCTGCGGCATTGGCAGCGACGGCATTGTCCTGCGCTGCGTTCTGGCGCGCCGCCTGCGTCGCGCTTGGCTTGTCCTGCGCTGCTGTCGCCGTATCGGCCGGTTTGGCTTCGACCTTGCGCTCACTGCGCTCGGACTTTGTTTCCGGCGCGGCTTCGGACATAGCGGGCTTATTGTCGGCCGCCATCGCCTTGCCCGTCAGGGTGGGTTCGTTGAGCTTGAGCTCGGGCGTTGCCAGTTCTGGCTCGGTGGGAATGGGCTTGGCCAGCTTTTCAAGCCCGCCAAGGAGCTTGGCAAAACTTGCCTCAATGCCCGGATCGAGATCAAAACCTGCCGTGCCGAGCTTGTCGCCCACAAAAGCCTTGAGCTTGGCCGCCAGATCGTCCTTGCCACCGCCTGCCGCCGCCACGCCCTTGGCGAGCTCGGCCAGTTGCTGCATCAACGTTTTGAGATCCATGCCAAGCTGCTTGGCGAGATCATTAAGCGCACCTTCGACTTCGCCCAAAGCCGCCGTATCCGTCGTGGCGATAACTTGGCCAACCTGCTCGGTGTTCAATCCCAACGCCGCCAACGCTGCGAGGAGGCTCTCGGCCAGCGAGTTTTCGCCAGTGCCATTATCCTTGTCGTCGTCCGTTTTGGTTTCGGTCGTCTCACCAGCCTTGGCGGTCTCAGTCGTGTCCGAAGCCTTGCTGTCCGCTGCGTTGGTCGTGGGCGCAGCGTCGTCGGCTATGGGCTTGCTGTCAGTCGTAGAGGCTTGCTTTGCCGGCGCCGGCTCGTTTCTCGCACTGGTATTGGACGCGGCATCGAGAATGCGTGCAAAACCATCGTCACCCTGAGCGATCTGGGTGACCGGCTGCGGCTTGACCACATTGCCGACCATCGAGGTCAGCAGATTTGCCACTGTTGAAGCCATGGGTTGCGCTCCTTCGAACGAAAGAATTCGCTCTTTGCAATGCAAGCGCCTTGCCAGTTTGATGTCGCCGCCAAATTGGCCAACAGATGCAGTCGTTTAGCTTTACACCGATGCCCGCTGTTCCAGAGCGCTGCCGCACACCGCCATCTCATCTTGGGAACAGTTTGACCCCCACCCGGCAAATCCTGCCGGGGCAGTGATTGCCTCGCATCCGCATTCGGCGTATGGAACCGGCTCACCCTTGTCCGCTGGCCCTTGACCCCATCCGGATTGGAAAGACATGTTGAATTCGCTTGATATCGCCAAGCGTCCCGAGGACACGCGCGTTGTTGTCGCCATGTCCGGGGGCGTCGACTCCTCCGTCGTTGCCGGTGTACTCGCCCGCGAGGGCTATGAAGTCATCGGCATTACCCTGCAGCTTTACGATCATGGCGAGGCCACCCATCGCAAGGGCGCCTGCTGTGCCGGCCAGGACATTCACGATGCCCGCCGCGTTGCCGCCAAGCTCGGCATTCCGCACTACGTCCTCGACTATGAAGAGCGCTTCAAGGCCTCGGTGATCGAGCCCTTCGCCAATGCCTATCAGCAGGGCGAAACCCCGGTCCCCTGCATCGCCTGCAACCAGTCGGTCAAATTCGTTGACCTGATGACCGTCGCCCGCGATCTCGGTGCCGACGTTTTGGCTACAGGTCACTACGTCCAGACCCGCCTCGGCGAGGATGGCCGCCGCCAGCTTTTCCGTCCCGTCGATAGCGATCGCGACCAGACCTATTTTCTCTTTGCCACCACCCAGGACCAGCTCGATTTCCTGCGCTTCCCCCTTGGCGGCATGAGCAAGCCGGCGGTGCGCGAACTCGCGCGTGAATTCGGCCTCGAAATCGCTGAAAAGCACGATAGCCAGGACATTTGCTTCGTGCCGCAGGGCAAATACGCCGATATCATCGCCAAGATGCACCCCGAAGCCCTTGCCCAGGGCGAGATCGTCCATCTCGATGGCCGGGTCCTCGGTACCCATGAAGGCATCGTTCACTACACGATCGGCCAGCGCAAAGGTCTCGGCGTCGCCGCCGCCGAACCGCTCTATGTGGTCAAACTCGAGCATCGCACTGGCCGCGTCATCGTCGGTCCGCGCGAAGCGCTCAAGACCCACACCGTCCGCCTCCGCGACGTCAATTGGCTCGGTGCCATCCCGCTCGCCGAGGCCAGCGCCGGCAACGGCGCCCCGGTCGAGGTCAAAGTTCGCTCCACCCGCGGTCCCCAGCCCGCCGTCATCCAGATGCAGAATGGCGAAGTTTTCGTCACTCTGGTATCGGGCGAGTACGGCATCTCCCCCGGCCAGGCCTGCGTCTTCTACGCCGACGACAGCCAGACCTCCGAAGTCTTGGGCGGCGGCTTCATCGCGGAAGCCGTGCCACAGGCCTTGGTGGCTTAATCGACCCCACACCGGACGAATGCGCGAAGCGCACCTCTCCCCCAAAAGGCGAGGTGCGCTTCGCGCTATAGCCTACTGCCCCGTCTGCTCCGCCGTCGGCTGCACGCCCGCACTGGCCGCATCCCTTAGCGCCTGATACGAGCCGAGTCCCCCCATCATCATCGATATGGTGATGAGCAGAACCAGCGCCCCCATGGCGAGGAGAAACACGCGCGTGCGGTTGAGCTTGAAGGGGCTGTCGGTCATGGCAAAAGTTTTCCCGCAAAAAAATCTGCGCGGCGGCCAAAGGATCGCCGAAGAGGATTCGTCTTAGGTTACATTAGCGCCAAAGAGGCTTCATGTGCAGGCAAGCTTGGTGGGACTGACTGCCGCATCCATACCCGATCC